>WAMJ01000208.1 GCA_015522385.1 Candidatus Heimdallarchaeota archaeon | reverse complement strand
AAGTTTATCACATTCGATATCTATCATCTTGAGGGAGGTGAGTGAAGCAAAGTCCGGTAAGCTCTCCAGACTGTGTCCACCAATTGACAAGTATTCAAGAGAGCCCAGGGAACCGAGACCTTCGGGTGGAGTGGTAAGCATGTCACACTCAATGAAAAGGCTCTTGAGGGAGGTGAGTGAAGTCAAGTCTGGTAAGCTCTCAAGACTGCGTCCACTAATCGATAATCGCTCCAGAGAGCTCAGGGAACCGAGACCTTCAGGTGGAGTGGTAAGCTTGTCACACTTAATAATTAGTCTCTTAAGGGAGGTGAGCGAAGTCAAGTCTGGCAGCATCTTCAGATTATTTCCACTTATCAATAAGTATTCAAGAGAGCCCAGGGAACCAAGACCTTCGGGTGGAGTGGTAAGCATGTCACACTCAATGAAAAGGCTCTTGAGGGAGGTGAGTGAAGTCAAGTCCGGTAAGCTCTCAAGACTGCGCCCACTAATCGATAATCGCTCCAGAGAGCCTAGGGAACCGAGACCTTCAGGTGGAGTGGTAAGTTTGATACAATTTATTTCAAGTTCCTTAAGCGATTTGAGCGAAGTAATCTTGAAGACCTTTTCAATATTGTAGTTAAAAATATACAACTTCTCTAGGTTTGATAGATATTCCCAATTAATAACGAGATGTGATTCCATTGAATTTATCACAAGTGTCTTGAGGTTAGGTGGAGTTCTAGGAACAAATCCTATATCTTCTAATATCAATATTTCAAGATTAGAAAGCTCTCTTAAATCATATCTGTCAATTAAATTATCTTGATCTGATATATCTTTAAATCTGCTACTACAAAGTCTTAACCGTCTAATTTCAGATAATTTCGCAAATTCCGATTTCTTAAGATATTCTATTGATATTGACAATGAAACTATTGTATTGAATGAATCAGGAAGTTCCCTAATTGGGTTATATCTTATATCAAGACCAATGATGTTTTTGTTTAATAGCACAGAGTCTGGGATGGTACTAAGTGAATTCCATGATATATCTAAGTAGTTATTATGAACAAATGGACTAACATGCCCTCTTTTTATACTTCGTAAGTTTAATCCCCCAAGGGTCTCATCACTAATATTTGACATTATTGTTTGCACATTTATTGGATTAATATAGTAATCAGTCTCTAAATATAGCTTAATCCAAATGTCAATACCATATCGCCCTAGTGTAGAAGGATCTAGTTCAAGAAACCATTTTACTATTTTGTTATCACAAAATGTTAATACATTTTGGAGAGACGAGGAATCAAGTTCGAGGAGTTTATTGTAATTGTAATTGTATTCAAGATTGTAATCTTGGGCTATGAAGAATTCTGCGATCGATTTATGCTTGAAGGTAAATGTATCCATACGTTCGAAGTGCTCAATAAATCCGCACAGTTTCAAATCACGGTTAAGAGCAGAGCGATCTATAGTTTGATATTCTTCTTCACTGACTGTTGATTTAATAATTTCCTCAAGAGTATCATTATCAAGGGTCATATTATTTGATATTGCACTCCAGGCCATAGCAATTACAAGTTGATATTCTGTCCTCTTCTGTAGGCTCACATCATTCTCTTCTATCCATTTATGTCCCTCAAGTTCCCGTTCAAACCACCTATCTGTGTACAACTTGTAGAGTTCGGAGATTGAGGATAACTCAGATAGACGATCCCGAAGATCATAAATCATAGAAAGAAGGATTGGACGACTAGCTAATTTTAATAATTTGAATTCATCAAGTCTGTTGAAAAGGACCTCACCACTATCCTCCCCTTCCATCTTCTGTAAAAATTCCTCAATTTGGTCAGGAGTCAGCTGTACAATAGTTGCGGGGTGGAATCTGTAATTATTCCTAATATCGGAAATGTCACAATTGATACGCATAGGAATGGAACGAATCAATTCTCTGTAATTCACAAACGCCTCTGGGCGGAGTGAGATAATCATTGGCGTACCACTTTCACGAACTAAATCTATGATTGCATTGATGTAAGTACGCAGAACATTGTCTCTGGTCTGTCTTGCCACTTCATCAAAACCATCCATGTAAAATACTAATCTCTTGTCCCTAAGTAGAATTCTGAATTCTTCTTTCGCTATTTCACGATCATTATGTCTTCCTAAAGACGATGTTATGAAGGACATAATATCATTAGATCTTACACTATGAAGTGGTACAATATCCCGGAGTCTAACAAAAATCGGGATTCTCTCAGATTTCTTCTTCAAAGCCCTCTTGGCCTGAATGGAACTTAGATGTTGTATCAAAGTAGTCTTGCCTGTGCCAGAACCAGAGATAAGAGCTACTGGAATATTATTAGAAAGCTGCTCACTAACCCACTTATCCATGTCAGCAATACTGAAAAATTTACTGGGTCGGCTCCATGAATTATAAGTCCTGCTTGGAGAATTGAAACTTTGCTCAGAATTTACGTTAGGATATATATACTTTATTTTCCGAAAGACGGTTTTTTCATTAAGTATCCTACCAAAACTCGCGGTCCTAATCAACCATCTAGCATCTGTTACACCATCTCTTAGAAGATTCTCAGAGATTATAATATATTTACTACTATTGAATCTATAATCGGGGGTAACACCGTCATAATCGTCAATATTGATTTTGGCTAAACTGTCCTCTGTTTCACTATCAAGGTATTGAACTTCTTGACCATCAAAAGTTTTGGTATAATCTGCACCTCTAAGCGTGAGATAAGCACCTTTTTTTCCCTCACTTTTATATTTGAGTGATTTCAAAGATTTCAGATGATCATGTTCTACGTTCGCTAATAATTTTATATGCCTCTTCAGAATGTAGGGTATTTTAGGCCTGAACCGATACTTAATTTTTGCCAATATAGAAATAATTACCAGAACTATGATTATCATAACTACGGTTAATGATCCAAGGTGTTCAACTGGGATTGGAGCCAATCCAGTATAACTACTTAAAACATATATTACCGAATAAGCAATAGCAGCCAATACAACAGTAAGCGTTTCGATATTATCCCATATCCAATATGGAAGCTCATCCAACTCCATTAATTTAGTTGACCCTACATATGTTAAATATTTTTCTAGGAGTGCCGAATACGTAGAAACCCCCTCATCAAGATGTTTAGGTAGAGGGACATTATCTAAAATTTTATTGGTGACAATAGTTTAGTATCACCTAAATAGATCTAAAATTGGGGAAATAGAACCTGATGTTCAGTATGTCTTGAGAATTATTCTCAAAGCTCTAATGATCATCATAAGATTGTCCAATACAGACTGCATATAGTCAGGATCAAGTAGATTCAGATATAGCTCCTTTAGGCCTAAATATAGTTTGATATATTTCTTATGCTCAGGACTCCCATCAATTATAATAGATTTCGTCCAACCTCTCAGGACCTCCTCACTAACTAGTCGATAGTCAATAAATGCCTCAGGTACTGCTTCGACGAGTTTCCGAGAAAGTGGATCTATCTTGAACCCAGGGTATATTTGGGTACGACCCAAATATTCAGAGAGTACCTTTTTGTCCATCTGACTATTAATTAGGGGATTATCTCTTACGAATTTCTTCCTGGATCCTGCATTTGTTATCTTGCTGTATTCATTATCTAATGTTAGTAGATATTCATACCATCGAGCAGTATTTTTCTTTATTTCGCTCTTCTTTAAGACTGAGGTTTCTAGTAAAATTCTTGTCTCAAATATCTGAGACTCCAATTCAATAATACCCATGTTATAAATATTACTGTCAACCATAGATCTCCCCTTGAGATTGAAAATTTCGACATCGTCTGCTGTAATTTCTTCTTTCCCTGTAGTAAATAAAAGCTTTGAAAACACAGACTTTTCTTTTTCTTGGAGATCAAGTTTCAGCTTTCTAATTGACTTAATCTTCTCATATTCACCTTTCGCAACCAATGATGGAATTTTAACTCTCCCAGATATCAAAGTGGATCGCTCGATTCCATGATAATCAAAGTAGTAGGCTGCAAAGATGCCATTTTTTAGATCTGAATACAACTTGGGATATTTCTTAATCTCTACTAGGTTACCAGTGTAGAATTGTATCAATTCATCAAGACTAGAATCCTTAATCCCCTCACCTAATATCTTCGAGTATGATGCAATCTTCTCTATATTTCGTGTCTCACTCAAAGTCAATGAATTCAATCGAACAACAGATGAGGGTAGATTTCTCTCATCTAATTTTCTAAATCTTACATTCTTGATATCCAGTTCTGATTTAATCATGGAAATTGGTAGCAAATTATCAAATTCATCATAGGGAACAAATAATGTCCTTCCCTCCATGATGTCTTTATATACCGTCGCGTGTACAGATTTTACAAAGACTGGACTTCCACCATTCTTCTCCAACTTGATCTTACCAGTAAGGGGTTGGAAAATAGAAGTATCCCCGCGTTTCCTTCTATTTACGAAATATCCAAAATAATCACCTGGGATGCTTTTCTTTCCGAGAGGTGGCATACTCAGAGGATTCAAATAAGCAACTTCACGCTCCATAATCAGACCGTCAAGAAGAATTATAGATCTCAAGGTATTGTCATCCAGTCCTTCATAGAATTGAGAATATACATTATAGATTCGTGGAAATTTCTTATCCAATTCTATATTAGTGTCTCGTCTAATGAAAGAACTTGCAGCGATTAACTCTTGATCGAATTGTCCACCCTTCATGTGCGAATTTCTTGAGATGAAATATTCTCCTAATCCAAACCCTCCTGTCCCTATTCGAGATTCATAGTTTGCTATAATCAGATCGTAGAATTGTAAATTGGGATATAACATTGTAAATGGGTACTTAGAATTCCATACCATTTGATTTGAATCGAATTTCAAACTACCCTCATTTATACTACTTAGATGAGCTAACCTCCTATTGATCTTTGATTTAAGCAACAGGTCTGTCTCTTCCGATATTCCTAATTCTTCAATTATATAGGAAATATCTAATTCGTTATGTCCAGATAGTATTTTTTCTCGTAATCTTATAGCATCCTGTAATCCATTTCGATTTAAGTTAGCAAACAGTATGGGTTCCTTGTCATAATCAATTGAAATGTGCACCTGCTTGGCACCATTGTTTAAAGAGTCAGGAAAAGTCTCCTTCTCAAATCTTCTTATTTCCCTTATCTTTTCCCTCAATTCAATAATACTGCTCTCTGATAAACCATGTTCTGGGAATCTACTCTCTAACCGTGACGACCCAGGATAACCCATTGAACTACCACTTAGTCGATATGTATCAGGAAGAACTGTTACAGTATCATAGTTAGCTAGCATTATATTGTCTATTTCCTCTAAATATTGTATAATCTCATCAGACCCCCCACCGTTCAAGATAAGGTTCATTGGTGAGTAGTTAATATGAGAACCCATAACTACATTAGTACTTAGTCCAGATGAGGTATCTGTTAAGCTTTTATAAATGTTTGAACTTAGTCTTTCTCTAAACATACCACCAATCTCAATCATGAGGTCTTTCTCACCGTTTGTCAAATTAGGAGTTGAAAATGGATCATCTAACATCTTAATGAAAGATGAAAAATCATATCCTGATCTCTCTATCATTTCATATAAAGCACTAATAAGTCTGTCATCTCCCTTAAAATTGTCAAATAGTATTCTTAGGTAGTTGTTCTCTCTAAGAACTAAACCTCCTAACATCATAATCTCCTCATCGTTTAATTCTACGATGTTTCCATCTAATTTACCATATCTTATTCCAAAGACAATACTACCGTCACCCCGTATTTGAGGCCTTCCAAGAGCAACATCCTCAGAAATAATGATTTTATTGATTTTTTGACTACCAGAATCTGTTTTTCTAATTAGATTCGAGGAGAATTCAATATCGTAAGGTATGTTGTTATAGTATTTCGTCGTATATCTTGATGGATTAGTGATTATCTTATCAAGCGATTTGTACAATGATAAATCCATACCTAGGTCTAGGCTCTCAAAAAAGCGTTTGTCACCAAATATACTATAGAGTTGATTTCTCTCTATATTCCTTATCACTGAAAATAACTTTCCTTGTATCAATCCTGCGGATAGAGTATTGTCTGAATATTTAAATCGGTCTCTCACCAATTTCAGAATATTACCATTTATTAATGATTCTAGAGTCTTCAAATCTTTGATGTCATCACTCAACGCTAGCTTCCTAATTAGATCTACATTCTCCCGAGATTTGGGGATATTAAAAAGAACATCAAACACATCAGATGAGTCAGATATCTTTACTGATAGATCACCTAGGAAATTTACCCAACTAGATCTATATGATGAAATAGAACCAGTTGATCTGAAATGAGGTCGAATATTTCTCCTTGCAAGGTATCTTAAATACTCATCTGATGCATCACCTGGTGAATCCTGTGACCTAGGCAGTGTTTGATCTATCACTCGCTTGGAAATTCGCTCATTGTCTCTAGTGATGATCTCATATGCACTTTGAGACCTATCAAATGCAGAGTAACTCTTTAATTCATAAACGCCTTCAAGAGTAAAGTATTGCGTAACAGTGGATAAATCCTTCCCTGTCACTTTATTCCTCCTAAGAATCTCTCGGTTCAGAATCAACTCACCATCAAATCCCCTACCAAGGTTTTGGTCGCCAAATAAGACCAAAGCATTTCCTACCTTTTCAATTGAAGTGATCTCATTCACTACGGATAAAGGAATGTTTGAAGTTGAGCTGAAATAAGCCTTTGTTCCACCTCTGAGTTGTAACAGAAAACCTGGTAATCTAACTGGGGAAGAGCTTAAAATATTATTAAGTATGATCTCATCAGCTAGTAGTTCCATACTAAGTATGGATACCATATTCTGATATGGTTGAAATCCGTGTCTTGGGACACTAGCATCTTGGAACATCCCCTTGTAGTTGAAATTGTCAAGTACATCATCTGCTTTCTTTGAAATATCCATAGAGATTCCCGAGATAGTGTTGTCTTTATTCAGTTTGAGGATGAATGGGACTACCCCCAAAGCAATAGGTTTGACCTCTCTCTCGTCGATGTGGAATACCTTAACCATCTTCTCTCTTAGGGCATCAGAGATTTCAATATTCTCATCTATTTTGTAAGCGTTTATGAAAGCTGCGAATTCATCAGCGAATGTAGAATACTCAATATCCGGATGACTACTCTTAAAAATCTCCGCCATTTTTCTAGAAAATGCATACTGAGTTAATGTATTAGAATCGAAGACACCATTAGAATCGGTCAATTTATTTAGTAACTTCTCCACGTTTTGAGGATTGTCATCAACAAGACCAAGTGTAATGAGGCCCTTGATAGGATTGCTGTCCTTCTCCTCTATCATTGACCTTATACCATCTAAATCAAGTGGAACCTTGAAACTGAGCGGGATGTCACTTGTACCCATCCTGAGATCAAGCTTGACCATCCGATTTAGGACAGGAGCAAATGTCTTCTTGCATTGATTAAGAGCATCATCAATTTCAGAAAATGCTCTAATAGTCTTGCTCGCAACTGCAGAGCAGAAACCAGCTATTTGATCCTCGAGTTTGTTCCACCTCTCCTCCTCGGAAATCATGGCAGGTCTTTGAGAGATGAGATCTGCTGGATCAGCTTTACTCCAACCGTTCTCACTGAGATCGTAGATCTTCTTGAAAGGAGTCAGGTAGGCATCAAATAGACGCCCCATCAACTCAGTTGCACTCTCAAGTTTGCCCTGCTTTTTAATGATCTTGGGATCTAGACCCTCAGTCCCTCGCTTTACCCAAATGTCATCACCAACTCTAATCACTGCTTTCTCCGATTCAGGGACATTCTTGAGAAGATCAGACAAAGCGTCCTCTTCAACCACGGTGGTTAACCTGTACCCTTTCCAGTTCATATGCATCCTGAAGACGTTGTCCTTGATGTCCGAGATGATCTCGCGCATCTTGCTGATCCTCAGCTTGGAGGCGAGGTCCAGCTTGTCAGCACCCCGTTTGAAGATGCCAGCTAACTTCCCGACGACAAGCGAGGCCGCTTTGAATATTCCCTTGAAGAGGAGCACCACCAGCTCCAGCACGAGCTTCAGCGCCATACCGATGGCCTTCGCTCCCCACTTGAAGACGGTGAACAGCCCGTCAAGAAGTCCAACGAGGATGTTCTTCACCATGTCCATCACCGAGGAGGACGGACTGCCCGCCTCGTCCAGTATCTCCTGAGCGACTCCCTTGGCTGCGGGTGCATCGTCCGCTATACCCACAATGGCGTCCATCGTCTCGGAGGCCGCCTTACCTGTGAGGAAGAACTCGTCCGATTCGGACAGCACTTTCTTCGCCGCGTCCTCGTCGATCGCCTTCATGGTCGTCTTGGTGAGGTCCTCGGCCTCGTCGATCGACATGGCTAATGACCTCTTCATACCTAGATGCTCTCCTATCGTCCACAGGAGATCCATCTTGAAGACACTCTTTGCCGTACCTCCCACGAAGGACCCGGCCTTGGCCGCAGCGCTCTTGATCTTCCGCCCGATCCACGAGTACACGGGAACCGGGACCCCAAATTCCATGAGATCGACTGGGACCATGAACCTCGCGAACCAGCGGAACACGGAGTCCGTCTCGAGGAACGAGTCCCTCAGGTCGTCGAAGAGTCCTCCCCACTTGCCCATACCCCTGACCATCTCCAGGACGAACATCAGACCGAACTGGCCGTTGAAGGGCAGGAGGAGGCTGTTGATCTCGGTAGTACGGGATGCGGACATGAACTGTCCTACGCTCTGGTACAGCCTTGGAACCGCGATGTCAAGATAGTTCACCGTGCGGTTCACGTGGTTCTGGTTAGGTAGGTACGGATCACCCATCCTCCACCAGTACCTTATCGGGAGGTAGAAATCCAGCTCACCGGAGGTCTCGAACGCAGAGTCGTCGATGATGAGGCTCCACTCTCGACCGAATGGCAGCTGCGAGAACTCTCCTCTTCCGTTCTCCGAGTTGATGCCGTCGGGATCCCACCTGTAGGGATCGAGGTCGAACGAGATGTCCACCTCGCCATTCATCAGTGCCTCCTTCCACGATGTGTTCTTCAGTCCCTTGAATTCCACGTACTTCTGCGCGAATGTCGAGACATTGACGTAGCTCGGGAAGATGCGGGTGAGCACCCAGTACAACCCGAGTGAGTTGCGAGTGGATCTCATCCGGGAGCTCGCGTCCAGGAGCTGACCGGTGTCCAGACCGTTGACCTGCCCGAGACCGAGGAGCTCGTTGCCGAACGCTCCACAGTCCACGGGACCCGCGCACTTACTGGCGGTGTACAGCGTGTTGAACAGACCGTTGGACTTGTAGGCGAAGCGGTCGAAGAGCTCGTCCACTTTGAGCAGCATGTAGCCATCATTGATCTTCCTCTGGTCGAAGAGCTTCGTGTCAGGTTGTCTACCTTGGTAGAACAGGTTGTCCTCCACTTGGTCGGGCATGCCCTCGTACCTCAGCTCCGAGTAGTACGGCAGGTTGATCATCTCACGCTCGTAGATACCAATACCCGTACCCCAGATCAGAGCGTGAAGAACCAGCATGAAGATGTGAGCGATGTTCTGACGGGACAGCGTGAACTGGCTTGCGTCCCTCGGGTGGATCTGATTGGGAGCCTTGATCCCCACCATTGTGGTGGAAGAAGTCGTGGCGGTTGGAGCTATGACCACCGGGGTGTCAGCGGGTGGGCTGTTAGTTGTGAACTCGGCATTGTTAGTTGTGGACTCAGCATTCCCTAAGCTACCCATCACGTTCTCCCGTTCTGCACTATTGAAGCCGATTCCACCAGACGCTGCGTAACCCACAGCAGAGCTGTACGAGCCCTGCTTGTAGCTGTTGTACGCCTTCACACGGATGTCCACCCTCTGGTTGCTTGACAGACCGCTCACGGTCTTTGACCGCGAGGAAGTGCTGTACCAGCCCGTCCAGCTGCTACCGTACCTCTTGTACTGGTACTTGTAGCCGGAGGCTCCGCTGACGGTGTTCCAGCTGAAGGTCACCGAGCTGTCGGTGTCCGAGGTCTCCCTCAGGTTACTGGGAGTGCCGAGATCCGTCGAGATCGTCTTGCTGGACACGGGGGAGTAGTTGTTCCCAGTGTCCTTCACACGCACCTCGAACGTGACGATGGTACCGGTGCTCAGACCTCCTCGACTGGCGGTCAGGAGACTGGTGCTGTACCAGCCAGTCCACGATCCACTACCAACACGAGATCTGTACTGGTAGGTGCTGAGATCGGGGATAGAGACCGCGTCCCAGTAGACCTTGGCGGTCGTCGTCGTCGTACCAGCTGTGTCCTCCCTCAGGTTACTCACCGCTGGTGGAGCCTTCTCCTGGTTGAAGAGGGTCACGTCGGTCTGCGGTCCTCCGTAGTTCTTGGCGTCGTATGCCTGTACCCGGTAATTCACGTAGTCTCCGGAGTACCCTCCAAGATTGCCGCTCATCGAGACGTCCGCGTACAGATTAGAGGTCTGCACGATGAAGACCCAATTGGATTGCGTACTGCCCTTGGCCCACACCTTGTAGTACGACAGATCTCCGTCGGCATCGCTTGCGCTCCACCGGAGTCTCTGCCTGTCTGCTGTGGATGATCCGTGGTCGATGTACAGACCACTCGGTGCGTCCGGAGCGTGGAGAGTCGTGTACGTAACCGATACCTGCGAGCTAGTCGCATCCCATCGGTCGACTGATCTGAAGCGGAAGTTGACAGAGGAGCCCTCACTCAGACCAGACAGGGTGTAGCTACCAGACGTCGAGGTGACTATCACATCACCCCCACCGTTGATAGAGTAGGTGATGAGCACGTGCTTGAGATCCCAGTCACTGGGCTCAGTCCACAGCACCTTGATCTGATTGCGGCTACTGGCAGAATAGTCCCTACTCACAGAACTCACTGCTCCTGGGGCTGCATTGGTCACGGTGTCAGTATAGCTGTAGATTGGCCCCTCGTTGTTGTTGTAGTCGATTGCACTTACCTTGACTTCGAGGATTTCTCCGTCCTTGGCAGAGGCCAGACTGAAGGTCAGGGCTGTATTCTGCGTCCTGTACTCGCTCCAAGAGGTCTGGCTCTCGAACTTGTACTGCACCCTGAACTCCTTGTGGTCGTTCGGAGGCGTGTAGTCCATCGAGATGGACACACTGGTCGAAGTGGTCGAGGTGGTGCTGATTGACGTGATCGCATTCGGATCATTATCCAATGCGTAGGCGGTATAGTACGCCCTTGTGCTCTCAACACCCGTGTCGTCGATTGCTATGATCTCGAAGTCCATCCGTGAGCCCTCCACGACGAACTTACCGTCGTAGGAACTAACTTGGAAACTGGTGATGGACCTGCCCAAGGTCTGCGTGGTGTACGCCGTGCTCTCGGGATGGTTGGGGCCGACGATGCGGTACCTGATCTCAAGACCTGAGATATCATTCTCCAGAGGCGAGCTCCAGCTGACCTCGATGCTCCCGGTCGTGAAGACGCTGGTGTAAAGCCCGGAGATCTCTGCTGGAGGCTTCTCTGCGAAGAACAGCTGCACGGTCTTCGTTGAGCTGTAGCTCTTCGAGTCAACCGAGACCACCTTCCAGTCGATGTAATCTGGGAGGTTGCTCCCGAAGACCGTTGTGTCAAGGGAGGCAGAAGTACCCGTGGTCTGTACCAAGAATGTGTACCCGGTATCGGACGGTCTCTTGAAGTAGACATCGTAGTACGACAGATCGCCGTCAGCGTCACTGCCACTCCACTTCAGGACTTGGGTCCCGGTGCTGCTCACCGTGTGGTCTATGTACAGACCGCTAGCGAGGTCGGGTGAGACCATGGTGGTGAATGAGCTCGTGACCTGTGTTCCAGAGGCGCCCCACCTGTCAGTCGTCGTCAGCTTGAAGGTGACGGAGTCCCCCTCGGACAGACCGGTTACGGTGTAGCTTGTACCAGTCACGCTGACGATCGTATCGGTACCTCCGTTGATCGCGTAAGTCAGGAGCACGTCGCTGAAGTCTGCATCGGACGGATTGACCCATGTGACCTGAACCTGAGTGTTTGAACTACCAGCACTGTTCCTGTTCACAGAGCTCACCGCACCGGGAGCCACATTGGAATCATGCGTACTGTACGAGGTCACCAGACCCTCGTTGTTGTTGTAGTCGATCACACTCACCTTGACATCGAGGATCTCTCCGTCGATGTTGTTCGTGCTGTCGATCGTGAAACTGTCGCTGGTTGAATTGAACTGGCTCCACGATGAATCACCCTCCCACTTGTACTGGATACGGTAGGTGAGGAAGTCGCTCGGACGAGTGAAGGATATGTCAAGAGTCACAGATGAGCTGGTAACAGCGTTGGTGGACAGGGAACTGACTGCTCCCGGAATATTGTCCAGACCATAGGCCGTGTAATTGGTGGCCACACTGCGGACGTTCGTAGCGTCAAGTGCCACGATCTGGAAGTCCATCCGTGAGCCCTCTGCCACGGAGCTACCTCGGTAGCTGTTCACGGTGAACGAGTTGATACTCTTGTCTTGGGTGAGTGTGGTGTACGAAGTACTCTCTGGGTGGTTCGGTCCCACTATGCGGTAGGTGATCTCGACCAGAGCCACATCAGTCTCAGAGGGGACGTTCCACGTGACACCTATACTCGATGTCGTGTACGTGCTTGTGTATATCCCTCCGATCTCTGCGGGGGGTTTCTCTCTGAGGAATGTAGTGGCATTCTGCGAGGTCGTGTAGCCCTTCATGTCGTAGACCTCTACCCGCCAGTCGATGTAGTCAGGGAGGTTTCCTCCGAAGACCGAGAGGTCGAGGTCAGCGTAGGTATTGACCGTTGTCGAGAGGAACGTATAGGTGGGCTCGGTAGACCTCTTGTAGTAGACCTTGTAGTGCGACAGATCACCATCAGCATCGCTCGCGCTCCACTGAAGCCTCTGGCTCACTGAGTCGGAGTTTGCCGAGTCGAGGAGGAGGGAGGACACCGAGGGTTTTCTCATCGTCGTGAACGTGACCTTCGTCGGGTCTCCGACCTCATTGATACGGTCTATGGCGGTCAGGGTGAACTCAACGGAGTCACCCTCCTGCAGACCGGTGACGGTGTAGGATGTGGTGTACACGGTTGCCTGCTGAAGACCCTGTCCATTCACGAGGTACGAGATGAGGACGTGGTCAAAGTCAGCGTCCGTAGGATTCTCCCACGTGATGCTGACGGAGGTCAATGTAGAGTCGGTGGGAGATCTCACTATGTTCGTCACGACCCCGGGCTTAAGGTTCTCGGTTCTAGTGAAAAGATATGTCGATGGACTCTCCTGTCCAGACTGATCCACGGTGTATACCCAGATCTTCACCCACTCTCCTTGGATACTGTTCCCTGTACTCAGGACAACCTGTGAGGAGGTCGTGGTGAATGACCTCACCGTGGAGTTGAACTCCGTCTGGTACTCCACTCTATAGTGAGCGAAATCGGGAATGGTCGATGCATCCCACCTCACGGTCACGGAGTCAGTGGTATTCGCTATCTTGACCAGATTAGTAGCACTGGTAGGGATGAAGTCGGAGCCGTAGACGACAATCTGCGCCTCGGTCGATGTCCTACCGATAATGTCGAAGGTCGTGATGAAAAGCTCCAGACGGGAGCCCTCGACGATCTGTTTCCCATCATAGTAATCTTGAACCGTCAGCTGTGTCTGGAGGCTGCTCCTGACCTCTTGCGTGTAGGGAGTAGTGTCTCCGTGGTTGGGTCCTAGCACCCTGTACCTGATATTGTATCCCATTAGATCCTCGGTTCCAGGGTTGTACCACTCCACGCCCATGCTGCTGGTACTTATGGAAATCGGGGAATAGTCCCAGACCATCTGAGGGGCGTTTCCGTAGAAGTACACAGTATCGGTGACGTTTCCGCTCTCCTTCAGCCCGTAGTCAATAGCATTGATCTTGACTCCGACGTTGTCATTGAGCGTGACGCCAGAGACATCCAACTCCACGGAGTTCCTGTAGCTAATGAATGGACCCAGATAGACGCCATCGGAGTTCTTGTAGTACACCTTGTACAGCTCCACGTCATCAGAGGTCTCGTTCCACGCAAAGGATAGAGTTGTTGCTTGGTCGCAACCCGAGCACACGTACTCAGTGATACCCGTCACAGGATTTGGATTGTACGGGTTGTACGTAGAGACCGACCGTAACGAGGTCTCGGGTCCCATGTTCCCGCTGTAGTCAACAGGTATCACCTTGATGCTGTACTCCGCGAGAGCATTAAGTTGCTGGAGGACGATCCGAGGTTCGAGAATCCGATCCTGTGTGTACCAAACGGAACTTCCCTCCTCAGCAAAGCTGACCATGTAGTGGGAGACATCGAAGGACTCTGAGGGAGTCCACTGCACTCCAATCTCACGGGTATCCGAGAGCGTGAGATTTTGGAACATGTTAGACACCGGTTTCGGATTGTTGTCATCCTTGGGAGCTTGAACCTCTATAGTCTCAGTCCAGACGGGGTAGTTCCCCATCATCACCCGGAAAATGTACGAGTACTCCTTACCGGGTACCGCAGTCTCGTCCACGAACTTCGGGTCCTTGTACTGGAACATTGACTCGTCTATCAGCGTCTTCTCCCCAGTTCTTGGGTCCTTCCGTTCAAGGACATACTTGCTGAATCCAAAGGAGGAGTAGAAGTCGAGGAAGTTGAAGTGGATTGAACTCAACCCGGTTACATTCACGTACTCCATGTCGGTGACATTGAGATACTTGTACGTCTTTTCACTGCCAAAAAGGAAGGTCTCGAACATGTCAGCCATCCTCTTGAAGAACTGCCCGACCATCCCGAATGATAACCTGAAGAAGTTGATAACACTCTCAACCATCATTCTCACGAACATGACCATGAAGGCGAAGACGTTGTATACCACGTCCAATAAGAAGGAGATACCCCTCGTCATCCACTTGACCATGAAGTCAATGACTGATTGAAGCACACTGCTCACCCCTTCAACTATTGTGGATACGACACCATTTACTATGAGGACGAAGCCCTGAACCTTGTCAGAAGCAAATATCGGTGTCAGCACATTCACGAGAGAGTAGTCATCTGGGTTCTCCAGCACGTCGACTATCTTGTTCGATGCCTTGAAGAGCATATCCTGTATCTGGTCAAAGGTATTGGTAAACGCCAGATCGACGTCCCGAGGTGTAAATGAGGGATGAATGAATACATCGCCCCTATCGGTACGGTAGAGTACCTTACTCTCCGAGGTCGAGGAGTACATCTCTGTACCTGTCTGGGTGTAGATCACTCTTGTATAGGTATCTCTCCCCAGAGTCCTCTTCATCGTGATCGTCTTACTTGTATCGTCGACCACTACCGATGTCCTGTAGGTGCTAGTCTCTAAACGATTATCCGTCAGACCGTTGACCTGTACATTCTGCCCAATTCTGATCTCGGTAACATCGCTCTCGAAGTCGCCGGAGAGTGTGTACTTGTCCTCATCACGCGTTATATCGACGTTCCAGAACGAGTCCTTGGACGCTATCTCCAGACCGCCACTGAGTGATCCAGTACTCACCGCAGATACGGGAATAGACGAGTACGTCGCACTCTCGTGATCAGTCCCCTGATCCATGACCATTACTTGGTTGACCACCGCGCTCTGATCCAGTTCATTGATGTTGCTCATACCGAGGATGTACGTCGTGAGTGTGTGTACCTTCCCGTACTCATCAAAGAAGAATACCCTGTCCTGAATCTTTCTTCCAGCGACATCTGCATTGTAGTCGTACTTGTCACCCACTTTGAGGTTCGCCTCCGTACTGGCGGATGTAGCGATCATGTTAACTTGGTGCTCCAGCGTGAGCTCCCGGAATGTCGCTTTGTACTCACTGGGAGAGTTCACGACGGATACACTGTCGTCCCTGATGTTCATACTGACCTCAAGGTCAAAGAGGTTCCTTCTCTGTCCCATTGCGTTCAAGAGGATCCCGAAACGGTGCATCCCGCTGTTCAGGAGGGGAGATCCCTGTGGGATTCTTATCCTAAGTCCCGTGGTCCCGATGTTCTGCACAGGATCAAGCAGTTCGATCCCGCCGTCATTGGTGTAGTAGTTCGATCCGAGTTTTCTCTGGAAGACCTCGTTTCTACCGAGATTGAATGTGCTCTGGTTGCGCTCGGAGAACTGGTCGGGATATGGCTGGTAGATGTACTGGTCGAACTGGATCGTCTCCACCGTGGAGATACCCGCCTTTCCCTCTCCCGAGAGGAGTGTGGAACTACCGGAGTACTCCGCGAAGGTGAATTCGTCGTAGTACGGTAGTCGCAGGGTGATGATCACATCGGTGAGCATCTTCCGGGCAAAGTGCAACTGGGTGATCCCCAGTGCTTGACTCCCGTAGATTGTGCTCGACCAAGGGTCGATATTCCCAGGGAGGTTGTCAGGACAGATGTCCTTCTCGAAGTTGAGGATACGCTCGTCAATGATCAAATCTGCACAGTCCGTTCTGGCAAAGGTTGCGGGAATAATCGAGGAGTGACCGAAATCCAGTGAGCGAATTGACAGAGCTGATCCCGTATTCAGCTGCTCGAACCTCGCCTGCCTCGGCTCGCCCAACCACTCTGACTCCTTGGGACTGAGGTTGGAGTAGATGATCTCACCGTCGTAGGGCATGACACGCATCGCGGTGTCGAAGACCCTTGTACCGATGGTATCGAGGTTCTTCACGATATTCCACTCCTTGAGTATCCAGTTACTGTTGGACACGTACATGTAATCCATCATCTCTAGGACATTCGATTCGTTCAGCGAGATCCTGAAGAACTGCCAGTTGTCGATTGCTCCGTAGATGTTACCAAGTCTGATCTCTGCAGGGTTACCGTACCTCTCCACCGGGATGTTGAAGGTGTACCTCAGACCATTCACCCAGAGATACAGACTCTGGGGGGTGGAGCTCATCGCTAGGTGAACCCACCGATCATTCGGGACGGTTATCTCCGCATCTGCAACCTTCCAAACACCATTTGTGTAGACCCTAAGACTCGTACCCAACAGTTCAAGGTCGATCAATGAACCGCTGGTGTTGAGCAGCATAGAGGTCAGGGCAACATCCTCTGAGGACACGTATACCCAACCGCTGAATGAGAAGTTGGCCAAGTTATAGAATCCACGAGTAGGTATGGAGACGTACTCCCCTGGGAGTGTGTTCAGAGCACCGTCTATTACCCCGTCGACAATCTTACCTCCGGTCCTCTTGAGGTCATCTTCCCTGTCCATCGAGTAGTAAACGATCGTGTCCTCCTCCGAGAAGTTGGGTACTGAATAGCCCTCGGACAACCTGTCGATCTCTGAGCTACTGAGTGCCGTCATGTAGGTCTCAATCGAGCCATAACGGTAGCTTATTAGCCCGTCCGGGTTCAGTGTCAGGTAGTCGTATAGGTCGAGAGCAAAGTCCTCTGCAACGAGATCACCATCGACAAAGAGACGGACTGTACCATCCTCTTGAACCAGAACCACATTTGTCCAGCGTCCAAATACTATAGGCACACCCGAATTGACCACTGATGTCGATGTCAGAGTCCAATTATTGTAGGAATTACTCACGCTTAGACCGCCTAATGAGAAAATCCTCACGTTGTTGCTCATGGGTTGCACCCAGATACTGACGGAGAAGTCCTGAGATGTGATCTCTCTTCCGAAGTAGATATAGGGGGACTCACTTGACACATCGAGCACACCATTTGAAATTGTGCTCTGAACTACCCCTTGGATCTGCTCATCCGCAGTCCTAATGGTGTAGAGCTCCGGATTGCGGAGATCGAGGATCGCGACTCCAGCGGGTAGGCGGAAAGCTAACTGGGCAGCTCCGTCAGGGATGAATGTACGGTTGAGGAAGAGAGACGTCCTCGTCCACCCATCAGCGAGGAGATCACCCGACGCAAAAACGTCTGCCATGACAAGTGATCCACCGATGTACAGATCGACTGTACCATTGAGCCTGCTGATCCTGTGATCGAAGATAAATTGGTAATCGAATACGGAGCTCAACATCGTGGTCTGGGTACGTACCTCGACTACGTCCGTCCCCCGTGTATCCGCATAGAAACTCTCTCCGAGCTGGTAGGTGATCGAGCTGTTCCCGGAGTAGGAAAGTCTGAACTCCTCACCCAACTGGTCATACTTCCTGAATGTGTTGATATCGTACATGGAGTAGAAGTCGAACTTGTTGTAGAGTACCCTGAAGTCACTGTAGTCCTCGCGATAGATCTGCGTCAGCACTTGGCGGTCGCTTTGACCGAGGATCACACTATCCGTTCGGTTCAGAGCTAATAACATATCCGCAGGAAGATCCGTGCTGTAGACGAAGACATATCCGAGCGTGAGATTACCACCGACGTACTGACCCACCGTCAGGGAGAAATCGCCGACCGTCGCCTTGGACTGGTAGATGATTCCATCGACATAGAGGTTTACCGCAGATCCATTGCTCACGACATAGAGATCGTAGAACATCGACGAGTTCAATGAGCTCAGGTCGAAGTCGACTGATCCGGAGCTTCCGCTAACCGTCAGTGTAGCATTGGCTATGACTATGTCCCCGATCACACTGGATGAGCCATTCAGATCGGTTGAGAAGCCAATCGTGAACCGATTACCAAGGGTATAATTTATAGGTAGAACAACCGAGGATCCGGGTGCGAGAGCAGTGTCAGAGTCAGTGCTGGTGTACGTTGCATTCCCACTCAGGGAGTTCGCGCTGTAGTACGCAGAGTCGAAGAGGTTGTAGCTGAAGTCCCAATATGAGTCGAAGTTCCTCAGGATCTCACGATCCATATCCTGCCAGATCTTCTCCTCGAAGACAAGATCGTCAATCTGCCCAACGAAGCCCGATCTGTAATTAGTTCCATTCCACCCAGCTCCTACAACATTCCTACCTGCATAGTCGAGGAATGTCACTTCGGTGAGTGCGGAGTACACGAGATTACCGTTTCTATATACAGTAAGGTTCCCTGAGTGGAATCCTACTTGTATGTAGTTCCATGTATCCATCTCGATCGTGGATACATTATAGCTCTGGACAAGGGTACTGTTCGAGATTCCCACCTCTAGGTTACCACCAAATACACCGAGCTGGAGAAAACCATCAAGGAAGTATCCGTCGCTCTGAGGGCGTACGAACATGCTGACCGCATACCTGTCCCGCGAGAGGATGAAGGGCGTCTCTCCCACGAGGTAGGAATTCCCGTCGAAGGATGCACTGGTGCCCTCTATACCATCAGTGTACTGAATTTCTCCACGCAGTAGACCACTCGTATAGTGATTGAGGTCGTACAGGGACATAGGTATGTTCGAGAGCATCAACTCGTCCATCGAGATGTTGGCTGCTGTGTCCCCCAAGTACAGTGTACTTGCTGAGAAAACCAGCATCGGAGATCCGAGCTGCGCGGAGGTGTACCTCGATCCATCAATGTAGACCTTTAGACTGAAGTCACTCGAGACCAAGATGATCGAGTACCACTCACCGAGAGACAGTACAGGTGTTATCACAGTGTCGGACTCTCCGAAGTAGTCCAAGATGAGTCTACCAACTGAGTCCGTGCTTATGCTCAGAGCCCCTGGTGATACAGTGTCATTGATCGAGAGTACTCTCGACCTGACCAGTTGGTCTAACCTGACTGAGAACGCTATGGTGAAATCACCATCGGTATTGAGCCTCCAACCGGAGTACTCAGCAACCTTACCGTTGAGCTCTGCGTACATCGAATTATTGTCGTACACCGTGTCCGGTGCGATATTTGTTGCTAAGTTACCAATACGGTCATTTCCGTCCTCGAAATCGAGGTATACCTCCGGATAGCTGTTCATCAGCCTGAGAGTATCCGCAGTTGTGTCCCGATTGAATCTATACTGACCTAGCTGCTCGGAGCTCTCAATAGCCAAGAACTCACGGGAGTAGTCCCTGGTTACTGAAAAGATTCGGTCGGAGACAAGTGAAACCTCCGATCCGGTCAGGTTCAGCTCGTAGAGAGCAAACATATCGAGGTAACCGCTGAATGGGTAACTCCCATCCTCTTTCGCTCCAATGCGTATCCAGTCGCCGAAGCTGACGGGATGGATAGCTCCAACGAAGTTCTTCATCACCAAGGTCGGGCCACTGTAGAGACGGACATAGGTCTCGTCGAATGTGATTGTGAACCTGTAGAATTGGGAGATGTCAGGAACGAATGACACGGAAGAACTGAGAATCACACCATTGTACTGTGTCCTCAGTGTGAGCTGATCGCCGAGGAGGAAGAGTTCCACCCCCTGTGTCCCATTGGACCAGTCGAGGAGGTTCTGCCTCTCGGTCTGTAACGGGATGCTCTGCCATCTCAGATCCAAAATTGTGGAGAAATCTGAATACCTATTTCCAGCTGGCGCTGTGAACACTGAGTTTGAGGTCATGTCCAAGCCGTACCCACCGTCCGTTGACACATAGTAGTCCACATCCGTGAAGTTCCCGTTACTCCCGTCCATGACATTGGCAATGTTACCGTTGAAGTCGTAAAATAGCACTGGTTCCACGGCGTGAGTACCATTGAGATCCGTTCTGACCTGCTTTCTCACGAAGTAACTGGGCTCTCCCAGTGGATCGAGACCGTCGTTTGATGAGATGATGACTCCTGCTTCCGAGTGTGTCATTACACTGGTTCGGAGATACCACTCGTAGTCCGCGGACGGTGCGTGTACAACCCTCAGCCTCAGGAGATTACGACCCTCCTCCAGATCAAGAGTGAAGAACTGACGATCTCCGTAGGAGAAGAATGGTTCAAATGACGATGAGCCAAGTTCCATGAAAACGACAGAGTTAGTCTCGATGGAGATGTACACCTCTTGGGAGATCGCGGAGTAGATGTACGTAGCTAGGATCGTGTCGTAGTACGTACCCTGCTCGTAGTTGAAGACCTGATTGTGGAGATCCATCCTTCCATTGTCCAGGGGATCCTGCTTCTTCCAGATGAGGTCTCCGTCATGCCTGAGACCATCTGCAGGATACCTCCCGACATCCTCCAGCTGATAATAGGTTACAAGGGTACGGAGAACCGCTGAGTTAGTGTCCGCGCTGAAGAGGATTGAGCGTACTCCCCTGTAGGTGTAGTCACTGTAATAATCCCTCAGAATCTGGCGGAGGTCAAGGGTCTGTGTGTCCCAGAATGCTGTCGTTCTCCTCTCCATGGTCAGAACATCGACACTACCCAGAGAGTAAGGGGAGGGGTTGTTCCCATCGAAGAACTTGGGATCAGTCCATCTTGGTCCGGTCGTCACCGATTTCGAGGGTAGTGCTGGTACCTCGGAGCTCGATGGTGCGATCATCTTGATGCGTATCCACACCTGACCGGTGAATGACTCCTCGTTGAGATTGAAGTTGTCGTCATCTATGTCCACGAGAATGTTTATCCAGAAAGTCTGGTCATTCATAACCTTAGTTTGTACGGTGAGGTAATCGTTGGTGGAGAGTTTTTCAGATATCCTGTAATCTGTTCGGATCTCCTTCCGACTCCCGTTGACATCATACTCAGCAGAGCCGAGAAGATTCAGATTACTGAGGCTACCCATTCCACGTCCCCAACCGACGGCGTTGTCGAATACCGACTGTAGGTCCCAAGCAGTCTGGTCGGACAGCGTCAGATCAACAGTCTCGACTCCTAGGTCGTTGTCCGTTACCAAGGACTCCTGACCGTTACCCCTGAAGTCCCGGAATAGTCGGAGATCAGAGAAGATCGCTTGACCGTTGGAGTAGGTCGAGCTCCCGACCTGCACCACGAGGTTCTCAACCGCGTAGGTTGTCTGGATGGTGTCTACGCCACCAGCAAGAAAGACCTTTATCGTACTTCCCTGCTTGGTAATTCTGATATCACCCGACCATGAGTTGAGGTTAGCTGTGACGTGCTCAATGGACTCAGACCCGTTGAGCCTCCAGATCTTGTACTTAACAATACCTGAAGACTCGAAGAACTTGATACGGACGACGTCACCGTCGGATCCTGTGAGTTTGATCGTTGCGTTCTTGGTGTCCGAAAGGTCGAATCCGAATGACAGGTCGAAGTTGTTTCCAGTTGGTAGAACGAAACTGGCATCGTCCAGATTCCTGAAGTCGTAGACAAGGTTGGAATTTCTAGTTGTCCATATGCCGTTGTACTCAATTTCTTGGGGAAGATAACCCCTCGTGAAGTCAGGGATGATGAGATTGTTCGCCCGGTTAAAGCTCGTCCCGAGGACATTGGTTGACTGCGAGCTCAGTCTTCTGATACCATGTGTGTTAATCATCAACTCTGCGATATCCGAGCTGGACAGGTAGAGGTTGTAGTAGGAGATGTCATCGAGATAAGCGTGTGTAGCCCTGAATACAGGGTCAGACATCCCAGCGGAGAGAGCCACCGTGATCGAGTCCGTCCACGTGTTATCGACTGACATCGTGAGCAGAGTGCCGTCGTACCTAAGGGATATGAAATTCCACAGATTCTTACGGACGGGTAATGTAGTCTGCTTCAGGATCGTGTCATAGACCATCAGCGAGATGTTACTGTCGGAGTATACCAGACGGTTGGTACCGTTGAGCGTCTCCACGGAAATTACGTCCTCTGTGAGGTTTGTGGTGGGTCTGAACCAGAAGTTGGTAGACCATACACCTGACTGGAGGATGTTGCTCTGGAAACTGATGGAGTCACTCATGTATGCCGAGAGACCCAAGTCCACGCCCGAGTGGCTGAGTGAGGGTGATCCCGTGATCTCCATGTTGTTCCCACTGGTGTCCTCGACGTAGTACTGATTTTCGAAACCTACAAAGACCGCAGGATCTATCTCGGGCAGATACTGATTGTATACCTGCCTGACCTGCTTCTCGGAGAGGTACGAGTCGAAGAAGTACAGCTCGTCCAAGGTAGCATTGATGTATTTGTAGTTGCTGAATCTCGTTCCTAATCTGAGATTGTTGAGATCCAGATCTAAAGGACTACCTGTATCCACGAGATTTCCGTTCACGAATACGAGGGTATTTTTGAAGGGAGAGGTGGAGACGGCAATATGAATCCACTCGTCGTCACGCAGCACCGAGGACGGTATCTCCGTATTGGAGGTGAAACAGACATTTGGATCGCTCGCACAGTTGGAGCTTTGGTAGTCTGCGTATAGATACCAGCCGTTGCCACTGGCATCCCTGGCATCTATGATGTAACCCGAATCATTCCAGTTAGGCTTCTTTATCCAGAAGGCGATGCTCACCTCGTCAGGATCACCGAGGTCACCTATATCAATCCAGTCAGACAGACCATTGAATCGTACCGCGCTTCCGATGACACCATCATTCACGATCGTGGAAGAGTGGTTCCGTGGAGCGATTCGTGCTATTGGTCCCAGAGGGAATACTGCATACGCTATTTCCTCGGCTGGATGTGCTCCGTCGAAGGCTGATGTCTCTTCGGGTCCAGTCCAGAACCCGTAGTTCGTCACATTTGAGACCAGTGTTGAACTCCAGTCACTGCTGTAGTATGTCTGCATACCTGCTATGACGACAGGATTGGATCGTGTCCGGGTGAAGTTAACAGGCTGAAATGCGGAGTCTCCAAGGACGCTGCCGACCTCCCAGATCTCGTAATCACCCCTGCTCATGGCTATGTAACCTATCTCCGCTGGGAGAGACGTACTCCAAGGTACATTGACTTGGAACGTGGTAGTATCTATGCTGTTGTACCGTACAGGAGCAGAATCGTACTGTACATTCTGGAGGGCAACGAATACCTCCGGTATGGACGTGTGACTGTTCTTGAATGGTATATTCAGCCAGCCTTCGGTCGACAGGATGGCACTTCCCACCTCTATCATGAAGTCTCCCTGCACGTAGGAACCCTCCTCCAGTACGATGAAGTTGATCAAGGACTCTGTCACGTTGCCGTCATGACCTCCCATCGGAACCTCCTTCATGACTATCGAGAATCCAGTGCTGTTCACGTACTCAATTGCAGGGAACTGGTATTCGGCTCGTGATCTTGATGTCGCCACCTCCGACGGGATGACCACAGGATTATTGTAGCTCCTCTCGAATGTGTAGAACACGGAGGTATTACCCACGGTGAGCTGACCTGCCTCACCGATGTTATCGTAGACACTAGAGCTGAAGTCCTCGTTGAATCCGAAGTGAGCCAGTGGTTGCTGGGCTACGTGACCCTCGGAGTCAAACTCCTTGCTATTGTCGTCCTTTGTGAGCATCAGCCAGTCATTTATCGGATCGTCCGTAAGAATCGAGACCTTCTCCACCCTGATGAGGGAATCACTCGTGATCTCTATATCCACGATCTCGTCCGAGACAAAGTCACGAACTGGGAACTTAAGCGAGTTTTTTGTGTCTATGTTTGTCCTGTCTGCTTTCAGGGTCATCGACTGTCCGAGGTAGTCTATCGTTACCTCCGTGTCCCTCACGAGGGTGACGACATTGACCGCGATGTAGTCGACATTCCTGTGCCTCTCCTTCGTGACCTCCGCCTCTGTTTTCAGGAACGAAGGATACCTGCCGTCGTAGTCCTCCGTCTTGAAACTCTGTCCGTCGAATTCCACGTATGACACCCACATTGGGTGCTCGCCTCGGTTATCGAGGACGAACTTCTTGACACGGTCATTCACGGAGTGGAGAAGGGGGAACCCTGTCCGTCCGTCCTGATCCTCAAGATCCACCTTGTTGTACGTGAGGTACACCTTGGAGTTGTCGTAGTCGATTCTACCTTTTATCCCATTGAAGCGTGAGAGCTGGACGGTGGCGTCTAGCTTCACCCATCCGGTAGGAGTTCGCAGCTGGATCTCTCCCATCACACCGTCTACAGTCGATGCTCGCCTTACCCTGAGCTCTACGAAGACGTTTCCAAGGTCGTCTTTGATCCTGAAGTTTACGTAGTCTTTGCCAAACTGGGGCATGTACTCGTTGTAGAAATTGAATGCGAATGAGGAGGAGTTGACTCCACCCTCGATTATGATGTCGTCCAATACCCTCATGGATCTGAATGATGTCTCCTTCAGTGAGTAGGTTACGAACTGTTCACCAAAACCGTTGATTCCCTGCTCGTCTGGAGATATCCCTGAATTCATGACAGAGATAAAGATAACCGAGGTCGGCGACCTCATGATACGGGGGTAGAAACCGTCGAGCTGTAGGTCAATGGTGGCAGTTGACCTGATAGCGCCATCACTGGCGAAATTCTCCATGATAGTCCCGTAGGAATAAGTCGGTAGCTCCGGATATAAAGTCCCCTCTCGCCACACCCGGACGTCCATCACCCTGGTGCTTCTATCGACGAAGGTATATACCTCGACATTCCAGAACCCAACCATCTCCCTCATGCTCAGACTAGAGTAGAGTCTCTTGTCTATTCCCCCTGTGCTGTAGATGACATCACCGTCATCGCTGAAAACTATGCGGTTACTGTCCACACCTCCATCAGGAACCAGTCTTATCTCCTGCCCTGTGAAGTTGCCGAGATCCAGTCTGGTGAAGAAGTATTGTTCACCAGTGGTCGATCCAACCTTTCTCACACCATCTTGGGGTGAGAGGTAAGAAGCCGAAGAATCTGGGGTGAAAATTGCCCCTCTGTAGTTCGAGATACCCTCTGAGGCATCAGCTCCCACACCCATTCTCTTGAGATTGACTGTATCCACCGTAGAAGCTTGGTACGAGAACACCGAGTTGATTCCGGGGCCAATCCTTATGGTCGGATTAATTGTCAAGGAGTCAATCCGTAGTGGACCCGTCAGCCTAATCTGATCGAGATAGATGTAAACTTCGTAGAAATCCGTCCGTTTGAGGACCAAGAATTCCAGTGTGTGGGCCGTTGAGTGATCCCGGATCTGCTTAGCATTTCCCAATATCACTTCCTGTATTGCCGATCCGTTCTTGTACTTCAACACCGGGGGACTGTTAATCAGCACTGACCTGTAGGATTCAAGCTCGAAGTCCGGAGAGCCGGTGTAACCCGTGAAGTACACTCCCAGACTGTACGCTGTGAAATTCTGTCCGTTGATGTCTTGGGCGAAGTCGGGGACAATATCGTACCCAATTGAGAATAAAGTAGCGTTCTCGCCAAGTGGCATGCTGGAGTTCAACCTGAAGTCGGTGTCCTCTCGCATGTATCCGTAAGGGTCAGCGGGACCCACAGCAGGTAGACCGTCATAAGACACCGTCTCCTTCAGTGTTGAGGTATTGAACTCAAAATTCCGATTCAGGAAATCTCCGTTTATATGGTTCTCCTCGGAAGACCTCAGGTTCAGGTACTTCCCGAATCTGTTGTCCCCAGCAATACCCCGATTGCTGTAATCCAGTTTTAGACCAGTGTACTGTTCAGCACTGTACTTTGCGTCAACCAGCCCGAACGAATTCAGGCTGATCTGGGGTATGTCCCCACCTGAGTAGACCACCAGCTCGAAACTCGTCCATCCCTCGTTCTGAATGATGTACTTCATGGCCTCGAAGTCTATGTGGGCCAGGTAGTCCGTGTACGTATCGTTCCTGTTGGGGATGATGAGGGAGAGGGGCATAGGCATGTCGTCACTGAGTGGATATCTGTATCCGACGCCCAAGGCTACATTCTTATCAAGACCAGTGAATTTCCCGTTAAGTGAGAAGAGGGATGAGGTATCGAGATCCTCGAGTACATCGGTCGAAATTATGTAACTCCCAATGATATTCGAGAGCAACCTGCTGTTCCCAGGGAGCACCCTCATAGCGTCCACAAAGAAGGAGCCCTTGGCCCTGAAGTACTCGTCTTGCATCATGACTGTGCCCCAGTAGTAGATGAGCTCCACCTCGAAATCAGTTGACAGGTACGATGAGGAGAGCCTGACGGAGTAGGTCGTCCAAGAGTTGTCGATGACATTCTTCAGATCAAGCACCCTCTGTCCGTTGACCATGAGCTGTACTCTCCAGTTCTTGGCCCAGTTATTCACCTTCTCGGGATTGACGAAGTCCCCGTAGTACATGCTCATAGCTGTCTTCATCCTGAAGGTGAGCACGTCTCCTCCCACTATCTCTGCATTGGGGATGGTCATCTTCAACCGCTGGGTCACCCCCTCACCACCGATGTTCATGGGATCGGGGTTTCCAGCGATCTGCTGGTACGGTACCGCCTCGTCGGTCACGGCGATAGAGTAGTCTCCGGAGCTGACCACTGTGTCATTGAGAGGCGCAGGATTCTGGACGGAGATCGATCTGTCGTATTCGTCAAGCACGGAGTCAAGAGCCTCTTTAGTCAGTGTCCATTGTGTACCGTCCTCCATCTCCCCGACACCGTTCAACTGGTCGGTCATGTCAGTGATGTCAAGAGCAGAGTCCTTCCTGAGCACGTACTGACCCAGTTCCTGATCGTACACCGTTCTCGACCCGTTGTACAGTCTGTTGCTGTCCGCCATTAGGACATTCTCCAGACTGTCGCGTACGACATTGAAGGCCAGACCCTCGATATCCACCTTACCTAGACTCTCAACCTTGATTAATGTCGATTCGATGAGTAAGTCTGGTAGTACGATCTCAATCCGAGCAGCAAGATGTTCTGGATAAAATTTTCCACTCCCTATCAGTTCATAATGATCAACGGATAATGCATAGACGTTGATATCAACAACATCTGTTGAATATCCCTTCAAGGAGAGTGATACAACATTCTCAGTCCCTTCAGTAACATATACTCCAAAATCACCATACCGATCTAGTGAGAGTGAGGTAGATGTTGTGGAGGCTGCATCAGATTTTTCTAGAATCCTACTTCCGAGAGCAAATTTACCATCGAACTTTTTCACCCTATCGAAGTTGACTTTCTTCTGCAGAGTGAAGTCATGTAGATAGAACGCTACCTTTGCAGACTGGTTAAGTAACTCATAGTTTATTGGAGATATGTCAACTGTGATCTCCAGTCTACCAGAGGCATTTCTGGGAACATCCTCCAAATCCAAGGAGAGCTCTACGAATTGGTAGAAGGACGTTGAGGTCGAACCTACATCCTTGTAGGTCTCCAAGTAACCTTCTGTTGTCAAAACGGAGTAATAGTACCGGGCATATGCCACAACTGATCCACTGTACGTGAGATTGAGCCGGTTTCCAGTGGTTGCAGTCGAGCCTGAGAAGTAGAGCTCGTATTTCCCATCATCATCGAGTAAGATGTTGTCACCGTTGAACACGAAGGATGTCCCTGAGAAATACGATGAGCCGATGAGATCAGTCGGATACTCGATGTACTCACTCGTTTCAGGTGAGACCGTCTCCATCATACCACTGTCGAGGTACTCATTGAGATACAGGGGGTTATTAGGATCGACAGGTGAGGTCAGGTAGTTAGTGGAGAAATCGTTCGAGAAACTTGGATCGAGAAAATCATAGGACAGAGGAAGTGAGCCATCAGCCGTGACAATCCCGAAGAAGTCGAGAGTCCCTCCATAGAAGACCACTGTGATCGTGTCGACCTCCGACAGACCAGAGAGTATGAGATCCAAACGGTCGAGATCGAAGTACATCGTGTCGTTGATTCCCTCAATCGACATGTAGCCGTCGGGAACGTCAGTCGAGTAGCTGAATGACCCAACCGAGGAGATCGATACGTACCAAGAACCAGTGACCTTGAAGACAACCTTCAGATCCTTGTACCCACCGTAATTTATCGGGTATTCTCTCTCTGCACCCCCACTAAGAGCGGTAATCTCGTAGTCAACGGTTCCTGATTCCTGGACGGTGAAGGGCCCCGACCACCCCATGGCTGACTGGGTGATCTCGTCCCTTACCAACCACGGGCCCGTGTGCACAGGTGTGGGATCAGATCCTACATTGGGGATTGACGAGACTACAAGTAATACGAAGACCACGAGGAAACGTGCTCTTCTACCGGTGTGATAGCGTTTGCT
>WAMJ01000207.1 GCA_015522385.1 Candidatus Heimdallarchaeota archaeon | reverse complement strand
AGATGGAAGAATGTGTATAGAGCGATTGGAGTTTTTGTATTTCTCAGCTTACCTGATGCGATACAGAACGTCCTCCCACATGAAATACTGGATATCGTAGATTCTCGAATAAGATACTTTCTGACCTATGCTGCGATTTTCTACATTCTTGTTATCGCCATTCTCGAGGTTGTATTGTGGAAATCAATGAAAAGGACTGCCCTGATATTTCACACCTCCATGAGTGGAGTGAGAGAGAGTGAACTACCTGATAGTTTGGAGGGGAAACGGTATAAAAAGTTCGTCATTTCCTTAGAACCTGGAAAAGTCGACGACTGGGCGGAAGTTCTGAGAGTGCAAAGAGACAAGGTTGCCGAAATCATGACCAAGCTGGAGGGGTACAGTGTAGTCTATTATGCAGGGATAGCTCACATACCATTGATCATCGATCTGGGTTACCAGTTCTCCGACAGACAGAAATTCCGATACCTCCACTACCATCGAGATCGTGGAGAAAGACCGTGGGAATGGCCTGAGAGGACAATTGAGAATGAGTGGGAGATTAAGTATCCAAGAAAAAAAGTTAGTGCCAATGTGCGTTCGATCAACCTTCTAATTGAATACAGTCATAAGATATCAGAATCGGACATAGCTGGTATGGATCTTCCAGATGACATCCTTCGTATTGGACTAAAGTCCCCGTCAATCTACGACTTGAACTCTGAGGAGAAAGTAAATCGATTTGAAAGGAGATTTAGAGACATTATGGACAAATTAAGAAATGTGGATTCCGTACACCTCTTTGCAGCAGTTCCACCACCAATTGCGTTTGTAATTGGACGGAACATCAGCGAAACCATGCACCCCAAGATCTACGTGTATTACTACGAGCGATCGTCGAAACCAAGGTATATTTTAACACATACCCTCAACGAAAAGTAGGTAATGAAATCTTTTATACCCCAGTTCTCAGTTACGATGTATGGGAAGTCAGGAGTATCTTGAACGAATACTGGAACAACAAAAATTGAGTCAAAATCAGAAGAAGAATATGAGAAACCTCAGAGACAAGATTGAGGGACATATACGGGACAATTTGTCTGGTAATCCAGTGTTCTACTATGGGGGTTCGTACGGAAAGAAGACAATAATCAAAGAGTCGTATGATCTTGATATTGTGGTGTACTGGCCAAAGGGTCACAAGAAGACATTGAAAGAAATATACTACAATGTCAAGAAGGTTCTGGATCGGAATTGGGAGGAGGTAAAGCCGAAGAGGGTTGCTCTTCAGATCCCATTTAAGGGTGACTTTCACATCGATGTTGTACCAGGAAGAGCTCTCGACGAAGAGAATAAATCTGCGAATCTCTATGACCGTAAACTTGACACCACTCTAAAAACTAGTGTGAAGACTCACATAGATACTGTCAGAAACAGTGGTAGACGCCCTATTATCAAATTGATGAAGCTCTGGAAGAAGAGGAAGAGCTTGGACTTCAAGACCTTTATCCTTGAGCAGATGGTAATAGAAGGAGCAAAAGGCAAACGGAAGGACAACTACGAGTCACAATTATTGGCTTCGTTCAAATACATCTACGATAATATTGAATCGTCGCGAATTATCGATCCTGCAAATTCGAATAATGTCATCTCGGATGATTTGACCAAGACTTCAAAAGCAACAATTAAAAAGAAGGCAAAAAAAGCCATAAGGTCAATAGAGAAAGGGGCTTGGAAGGAACTATTCTCCAAATCGTGAATTAAAATATGATTATTAGAAAATTAACTATTTTCAATATACAGTATTGTACCGATCATTATGTGGATCTTCTTCATTAAACTCTGACTTTGAGGAAAATCAGTATTTCTTCATTAATATTATACTATGGAATGTTCAAGTATGTCCTCAATTTGAACAATTGCTTCTTGATTCGTGTAGTGTTTCCAATCACTTCTTTTTTCAGATCTGCTCACTACCTTATCCTTATATACTGACCAATAATCCAGAATAGAATTCTTCTCAGGATAAATCGGTTTAACTCTTCGTTTTGTCCTAAGAACCCTTTCCCAATTTGTTGCTAGTCCAGTGAAGTATACGCCTTTATTATTCCCCTTATACAAATGGATGACATCCAGATTACTTATCTTGTAAGCCTTTTTAAGCACCCTAATTTTCCAATTAGGACCATCTCCAAATTTATAAGAATCAAATAATTTTTTATCTTCACTCTGAACAATTTCTTTAGCAAGATCAAAAATCCCGTCACTCTGAAAACTAGTACCAATTCCAGCAGTAGTTCCGATATATTCCCACCTAGGGCTCCGGATCCTATCCATCATAATGCTCTTCCCAAAAGCAGTTACGTTGGTAAGTGCTACAAGTTCGTTACGTTTTTTTATATTGGATATTAACCCTTTTGACTCATAATAGCGGTTTTTAAATTCAGCAATAACTTCCTTAGATCCAGCGATCATTGCTATCAATTTTCCCATGGCCAAGTTACTATAGGGTTGAATCGCACCAAGAGTATAGGTATTCATGATTGATCCCAATTTAGCTTCCTTCTGCTCAATACTCCAACCAATCTTTTCGTCCCTAACCTTTCTATTGTATACAGGATCACAAAGACCAAGTATACCAATTACTTTATTGTTATTCTTATCAAATACTATTGCTCTAATTCGCCTCCCAAATCCAGACGATAATGGGATAGACCAGAGAGAACTAATAACTCTAAAGAGTTGACTTAACGATG
>WAMJ01000206.1 GCA_015522385.1 Candidatus Heimdallarchaeota archaeon | reverse complement strand
TCGAACTCAGGGCGGGTGACGGTGGAAAGCTTGTCAGGAGCGCAGGTGGTTATGCCATTATCGACTCCAAGGACGAGAAATTCGTCTATGTCAAGCTCCCCAGCGGAAGGATCAAGCCAATCGTACCAAAGGCCCGAGCAACCATCGGTGTCGTAGCTGGAGGTGGTGTGACTAGAAAGCCCCTCCTCAAGGCGGGTAAGCTGTACCACAAGAAGAAGGCTAAGGGTCAGAAGTACCCAAAGGTAAGAGGTACTGCCATGAACCCGGTGAATCACCCTCATGGTGGTGGTGCTCACCAAAGCCCTCCGAGATCTACAACAGTTAGCAGAAATGCTCCGCCTGGTAGAAAGGTCGGTCTCATCGCAGCTCGTAGAACTGGTCGTAAGCGCGGTCGAATCGTCAAGGACTAGGTTTACACACTTCTTTCAATCTTATATTATTCTTACAATTTTTTATACCGAACCATTTTCTATGAGATGCTCAGCAATAGCAGCATTCTGCCTGTTCAGAGAGTCTGAAGAAGTTCTCAAAACTCGGTTTCAATCCACCGAGAATGAGATATGACATCTATCAAATGTGGAAGATTCATACACGCACAGCTTCATTCAACAGGCATATCGTCCAGATGGTCCTTTCTTTCTTTGGTATCTGTAGAATGAGTATTCGTTTAGTAAAGTGTAATATGGAGGCACTAAGCGCTTCAAGTGGGTCGAGAATTTACATGTGCAGAAGGTTGTGAGTCCACGACTGGATGGTAAGTATCTCTCATATATCATGCACTCTCGTTCAGGTTCCCTATTATTGATATCGTGCAAGATACATCTGAACCGCAAATCTAGAAAAATTCGTTATTTTACAAGATCACAAGACTTTGGGAAATAAGTACAGGAGTATGATGATTCATATTCTGAGATCCAATAGCAGTACTTGGGCACCCGCGGACTTTGTTGGAAATTTCAGGGAGTTAGGACTTAAATGCCTTCTCAATCCCCACATATGGGGGAGGGTAGAAGAAGTAGAATCTTGAAAATCCATCAAAGAGTTTGGTCTTACCTTCCTCTCTCTGCTTTTCGATGTTCTCAATGATCTCATCAACTGCCTTAGCGTACTCTTCGCGTCCCATTATTGACGCCCCAATCTTCTCTGCAGAGATTTCCATGTGCCAGTTGAGACCCCTTATGACGAAGAAGGGGAGGACAAACATGATATAGTACATTAGGATCAGGGGGGAGGAGAAGTTGGATTGTGCTTTGTAGAATATTATGTACAGAGAAAGATAGTAGAGAGATAGAAAAGCGATAGGAAATACGATTTGGATTCCCTGCTTCTTGTGTCCATACTCGTGAAGTACAAGTCGTTTGAGGTCTCCCTTTTCGAGCAATAATGCACCCTCAGCATGTTGATTGTATTCCTTTTCCGTGGGTTGAAATAAGCGATTGAGTAGGGGGAGGGGAAGAATCTAACCTTCATGTTCAGTGATTTACCCAGTGCAAGAACAAGTTCTCTATTCTCTGTCATCTTGTCGATCACCCCTTCATCTATATCGCCATTTTCGACTGCGTTCTTTACAATTTTATCCAGAGGAGCCCTTCTTGGGGGTAGAATTGAAGGGACAAGAGAGAGTTCTGTAACTAAGAGGGAGAAAAGAGATACGTATGTGTTGAGATGTGTAGAAAATGCGTAAATAGGGAAGAAAATAATTGTACTGAATCCGAGACAGAGTGCCCGTAACATGAGGGGAGCTATCATTTGTTTTTCAACCTTAAAGATCCAAGGAGCTAATTCATTTTTCTTTGGTAGTCTCTTGAGTTTGACTAGGCAAAGTAACACATTAATGATATTTCCCCCAATCCTCGGGAGGAAGAAGGAAATCAGGAATGTCATCAAGATGTAGTTTAAGATATCTAGTATATTTATCGAGTAGATGAATGCTACTCTATAATATGAGAGGAGAGCAGGTAGTATTATTAAAAAGTAGATGTAAAAGGTATATGCTTCTATATCTAACCGGTGCTCAAATCTTGTATCTACGGCTTTTGCAATGTGGGTCTATTATATAAAATTGTTTTTTGTAAATGAGCTCATGGGATTGTGAGGGTATCTACCAATCTTATGATTTTGGAAATCAGATACTAGAATAACTCAATACTTTATCTTTCAACATCTTTTGCAAGGAATTGTTACAAGTTATTTCATGTATTGTTTGCATAATTATAGAGCAAGTATTAAGACGAAGATTTGTCTGTCTTGAATAAGAGATCGGTATTCAATAAATTTTTATCTAATGCTACCTACTCATCTGTTAGTCTATATTGCCAATTACCCCTGTCATCAGGATTCCAATGTTGGCAAAATTAATTGAAATGGTAACTTCTAGTATATTCGCTGAGACGAATGCGTTAACAACCCCCAATACGAATATTAGATAACCACCCCAACCAATTATTGACTGAATAAACATTGCGTGGTTATCCTTAGGTCGCCCTCTACCTGGTAGTATCCAATTAAGTATGATCTTCTTCCTTTTTTTATATACAAAGAAATATGCCGATAGTATAAACATAGCACCTGAAAGTATTAGGTAGCTCCAAGATGTTATTCCTAGAATTGTGAATCCCATTATATATCATTTATCATTAAGATGTAGTATATAAAATTGTTTTGCATCTCATATTTTCTAGAATTTCATAATCTCTAGCATGTACTACTCAACTATATCCAGTATTTAAATTACAATAGTTATTGCGAACCGATGAGGAGT
>WAMJ01000205.1 GCA_015522385.1 Candidatus Heimdallarchaeota archaeon | reverse complement strand
GTTCTGGGGTCTTGTCATACTTTTCCGCAATCTGACGTAATGTCCTGTTATCAGATTGTCTACCATGTTCAAGAGGTGTGTAGGCCTCGATGACAATCTCATTCTCTTGGCAGTACTCGATCAGTGGTCTTGGATATCTGAATGGTGAAACATGTACCTGATTGACAGCAGGGGGAGTATTCGACCGATTCGCAAGCTCCTCAATCTGTTCGGTGGAGTAGTTGGAGACACCGATGTACTTTGTGATTCCCTCCTCAAGGACCTTCTCCAACCCATTATATAAGGGATTATTCTATGAGACAATCCTGTTCATACTCACCATAATTTTCGCCTTAGTAATTCGTCTGGTCAATACCCAACGAACTAGTCCATGGAAGGAACTCAGAGAGGAACTGACTGAGATCCTTGTCCACACAGGAGCTCTTCCCGAGGGAGACCAAGACTTAGATGTTAGTCTTGATCCAAGCTATCTGGTGGATAGTTTTAAGAATGAGGGTGAAGCGTTGGAGTTCATTTCCTTCTCCGAAAAATAGGGATAGACGGAGTTCTGATTCTACTACTCTTGGCAAAATACAGGGAGAAGTTCGCATCGGTCAAGGCCATCAAGGAAAGATTGGAAATCCCAATGAGCAGCCTGTACAGAGTAATTGAAAGAATACATAATATGGGATATATCAGCAGTAAATCAGTCATTGAGAATCCATCGAAGAGGTATTATCAGATCACACCAAGGGGAGAAGATGTCCTCATTAACCTGTATGAATACCTTCCATTACGTCATTAGAGGTCATCTGGAGAACTAGGCAAAAAGTATTGGAGATTGTATCAAGGATTAAATATCAAATGGCTCCATGCAGTGCCATATGATAAGGATACTCAAAAATACCAAACGGCGTGTCCTGCGTAAAAGGATTGGTGTCGTTCACCTACAACTCCACGGAAAGATTCCGTTCTTCAGGGAGAAGAAGTCTTTCGTCGAGAAGAAGGTAATGCCACCTCCACCATTCAGTCTCTTCGAGCTCCGTGAGAATTTAGAGAGATTGTCGAGGAATCACACGGTCAAAGCATTGCTGATCGAGGTCGGTCAACCAGAATTCCAAGGATTGGCAGACATTCACGAACTCAGGGACATAATCCTGAACTTCAGGAAGAGCGGAAAACCAGTGTGGGTTCTCTACCACCACCTCTCTTTCAATGGCTATTATCTGGCAACCGCAGCTGACAAGATCTTCATGCTTAGGGCATCTGTCTTCCACGTCAACGGGATGTCGAGTACAGTTAATTTCTACAAGCAGTTCCTCGCACAACACGGATTCGAGGTGCAGGTGCTACAAGTCACTCCATTCAAATCAGCGGGTAACTTTCTTGCCTACGATGAGATGCCTGATGAGCAGAGGGAGATGATAAACTGGCTTATCGACTCAATGTATGACTCCATCACCACTGCAATGGCAGATGGGAGGGGAAAGAGCATTGAGGAAGTGAGGAAGATGATAGATTCATGCCCAATGACCGATCAGGAGGCCTTAGACAATGGCTGGATCGATGGAGTCATCGACGGGGGAATAGAGGAGATTGTTGTGGAAGAGTTTGGGAAAATTCCAGTAACTGATTATTTCAGGGCGCTTAAGTTCTTGACAATCCCGAAGCGGAAGAAGGGGGTGGCAATCATTGCTGCAGAGGGTTCTATAGTCGATGGCAGCAGCAGCAACCCTCCCCCTATCCCCATTCCTCTCTTCGGAGGTAAAAAAATGGGGGACATCACTGTTGTCCAGAGCATCAGGTGGGTGATCAAGAACAAGAAGAGGTTCAGGGCTGTTGTGTTCTTCGTAGACTCCCCGGGAGGCAGTGCAGTTGCCTCAGAGGCAATCCTCCAAGAGATGAGAAAGTTGAGCAAAGTGCTCCCCATCTACACATACTTCCATAATGTTGCAGCTTCAGGAGGATACTACATCTCCAGCTTCGGACAACCGATCTACGCTACTCCTGTTACAATCACCGGATCAATTGGAGTTATCAATATGAAATTCATCAACAAAGAGTTCTTCGACAAGCAGAAGATAAAGCGTTACAACTTCAAGAGAGGTGAAAAGGCAGACCTCCTCTCAGGTAGTCGCAGATGGACAGACGAAGAATATGACAGGCTCAAAGAACTCTTACTGGAGATCTACAATATATTCATACAGCACGTGGCTGAATCAAGGGGGCTGGAACACGACTATGTAGACAGTATAGGAGGAGGACGAGTGTGGACTGGGGCACAGGGGTTGGAGAAGAAGCTTATCGACAAGCAGACAAGCTTTACTCAACTCTTGCAGGACCTCGACAAGGAGTTCGGAGGAATAACTCCAGAGGTTGTGCCCTCTAGGGTGAAGAAACCAATCACCCCTATTCTTGAAAAGACGTCTATTGAGGGTGTGATTGAGGCATTCAACGGAGTACCGCAACTGCTCCCATACCTAGACATCAATTTCTCCATCTAGACTTGAGATCATTCCAGTGCTCGAATATCATCACCATGGCCAGAGTGTCAAGTTCACAGTACTTTAGGAGTACCCTCTCCACCTCCTTGACATTATCCTCGTTTCCTTGCCTTATCTTGAGATATGCGACGAGTGCATCGTCACCCTTGGCTATTCCTTCCTCCTCCTTGAGTAGGTCATATGGATTATCTGATTTAGCGAGGAATCGCGCATCCTTGAAGTTAGAGCTATTGTATCCCTTGCTGTATTTTTTCTTCAAGAAATCGCTCTCGTGGATAACAGCGGGAAGAACTTTCTTGATACTGTTAGATTTCCCCATGAGTGGATGATAGTAGTACTCCTTGACCAGTTTGAACATGTCAACCATCTCCCGCGGTGACCCGTTCTTCCACGTGACCATATCTATCCACTGGATCAGCTCTTCCGCGTCACTCGCACCTAAGGTCTCAATCTGCTCTCGTATGGCAGTGAGTACCGTGTTTTCGTGATCACTGTAGCAGAATATTGTACCTCTCTCACCCAGATCATTCTTCAGGTTCCGTACAAAATCAAAATTAGGGAACTTAGAGGTTGTATCTATCCAATCTTTATGAGTAATTCGACCGTCCTCGTGGTAGGAGTGAACAGAATACTGGAAGGCGATCATAGCAAATGGATGGAGTCCCTTAATTGAAGGTATGGGGGGAGTACTGGTCTCGAAGTCGATGAAGTGCAGCGGATATTCCCACCGATCCATCTCCTCGAAGAGAGCCTCATTGACAAACTCGCCCAGGTTGTCACGGGTCTGTGTGATCTGCAACCACTGCCGCCTACCTGTCGTCCCCAGAAGCCCTTTTTTGTTGTAAAGGTCCTCGGGTTCTATGTCCTCGAAGAAATATTTCCCCTGATCCACGAGCTTGTTGACCTTTGTCATGTACCAGACGTCGAATATTGAGTTCCGGGCAAAATCACTGTCCTTCCAGCCCAGCTGTGTACTTATGCATTCCTTGAATCCTCCTGTCGCTCTGTGCTCACACCTGTTGCACTTCTGTGTAACAGGTGAGTAGACGACTTCCTTGCTCCCTATCACCTCCTTTAATCGTTCTATATTCTCCCCGGTCTCTTCAAGCAATCTGTCAAGGTACTCTTGGACGTCGATCTCAACCTGGATCGGATCGCCGAACTCTTCCGTGGTCGAGATCACATCTAGCTTGTTCTCCGACGGGATGAAGGCCAAGTGGAGATCGTCCACAGTAATGACTGCGTTCTTGTCAATGAGCATGAGGTAGGGTAGAACCTTTTCACCGTAGAGCTTCCTGAGATTGTAGTACTGGAATGAGAGGTCGTTGAAATACTCCCAGTATTTCTTCTTCAGGAAACCGTTCCTCCTGTATGGGTAGAAAGAGCTCAGATCCTCTCCCTTTGACTTCACCTCCACCATCCGGATGATACTCTCTTTCTTCTGAAGAATGTCTACCCTGAAGTAGCATCCATCGATGAGGAAGGCGGCTTCAAATAGGGTGACATTTTCCATCTGAAGGTACTGCTCTGTGAGTTCCAAGGCAGCCTCCATGTTTAATGTGTTGATTAATATCCCCTCAGGATACCGGCTTCGAGCCAGACCCTGTACTTGGTAACCCTGCTCGATAAATGCCTCGTTAAGTCCTCCCTCATCATCTATAGGGTACCTCCCTAGAGCCTTGAAGGAAAGTTTCGTGGGGCAACTCAGTCCGAGGACATAGTCGCTCTTAGTCAGGTACACAAACCCCAATAATGTAGGGGAAATATAAACATCGGTATTCTACGTTTAGAATGCAAGGGACACCATATTCGAAAGGAGAATTATTCGCGTATAGCAGAGGCTATCCGCAAACTATCGGAATGTAAGAGCACGTGAGAGAGATGCCAGTAGAGTACCCTGATTTCACTATTGAATAATTACTGCAGAACCAAACCTGCGTACTGCACCTACTGAATTACCAGATACTGAGATAACCCATCATCGTACTCGTTAATTCCTCAGGAACTTACCCAGAAGCTCCATACCACTCCATATTGACTCTGGATTGAGAGAGCTATAACTCAGCCTTACCCAACCAGTAACCTCTCCCCGACTAAGAAATGCGGATCCAGGAACATAGCTCAGATCGCAGCACTCGATTACCGAAGGAAGTATTTGCTTGGAGTCGACATCCCCTAGATCCGCCCAGACGAAGAATCCGCCTTGGGGATCGGATCGAACCCCACCTATGTTCTCGTCAAATGATCTTACCATTGCATCCCTCTGCCTCTTGTACAGTTCACGTACTTGTGGAAGGATACTGTCTATATGATCTCGGTAGTATCTCAGAGCAAGTTGCTGATCGAGTGAGCTAGTGCAGAGGTCAAGAAAGCCCTTGAGCTTCACGAAGGGATCCATGATGTAGTCGGGCATAACACTGTACCCCACCCTTAGTACCGCAGCCTCCTTGGAGGTTGTAGACATGTATACAACAGTCTCGTTCTCCTTGTCAAGGGACTTCATCGGAATGTGTTTGGAACCACCGAAGTATATCTCCTTGTAGGCATTGTCCTCCAAGATGATGAGGTCGTGACTCACTGCGAAATCATAAACTTCCAACTTGTTCCTCCAGCTAGGAGAATGCCCAGTCGGGTTGTCTGCAAATGAGGGGAAGTAGATAGCAACGGGTCTTCTCCGGTATTCCTGCAATGAATTCAGGTATGCATTTGTCAGGTCCTCGACCTCTAGGCCTCTTTCGCTCATAGGAACCGTGATGACTCTCAAACCGAGGATCTGACATGGCCCGAGAAATCCGAGGTAGGTTGGTTCGGGTGCGATGATCACATCACCCTCGTCAGCGATGATCTTCAGAACAGCATAGATCGACTGTTGTGATCCGGAGGAGATGGCAATCTCCCCGCTGACCTTTTCTGTTCTTCGGAGCCTGTCTGCCAAGACCTCCCTGAATTCAGCTATTCCTTCAGTCGCCCCGTAGTTAAGCATGGGTGAATCACCGAAATCAGATGAAAGCTCGCGTGCCACATCTCTGAATATTGCGGAGAACGCGCCTAGCGGCAGTTTTCCTGGAATACCCCCAGCCATGTAGTACCTCGTCCTTACCCTGAGCAACCGTCGGATCTCCGACTCCTCTAAACCATAGGTCCATGAAGCTAGCGGAAGGATCATGAGGAGTCCTCCAGAAATACTCGAAAATCTTCCTTAAGCGTTCTTAGCACCATGTTCGATGAGGTTCTCCGGATGTGATCAGTGTCGAGAATCTTGTGGATGACCGCGTCGAGGTGGCTCCTCGTCCGTACCCTTGCTATCGCAGTAATATCAAACTCACCAGTGACGTTGTAGATAGCTATCAACTCAGGTATTTTCTTGAGGTGGAGGTTGACCTCGTCGAGATACTTCACATCTATCTGAATATTGATGATGATTGTGAGGTCGTAGCCAAGTTTCTCAGCGTCAACCTGTATTGTCCACTCCTTGATAATCCCATTGTCAACCAGTCGCTGGATCCGGTTGGAGATGGTGCCTAGCGATTTGCCTGTCAGCTCTACTAACTTCCTATACTGCGTTCTTGCATCCTTCTGCAGATATGAGATTAGTTCCAGATCAATCTTGTCCAGGTTCATGATGCTGATTAGTAATTTAGGTATAAAAGTCTAATTGGTTCATAATGAAATATATATTTTGAACAATTTTCATATTCATGCGAATTGAACTGAACTGAATTGTATAGATATAGTTAGCAATCAGTTCAGAGCTGTTCAATTAGACTCTCGTGGTGAATCCGTTCAAATGCAAAAGTTCAGTAGCTCTGCATATTCTCTATATCAAGATACGGGAAGAACTTCTTGAGCCACCCCCTGACGACATCGTCCTCGAAGAAAGAGCCACTGTCTATTATTTCCATCGACTCGTTCTTCTCTACATATCTCAGAAGATCCTGCATGGACTTAATCAGGTAGTAGTTCTGCTTGAGTGACACAAGACAAAGACCGAGCACTTCCCCGAATTCGATCCTAACCATCCTATTATTCGATTGGATTATCTCTATTCGTTCCGCCCCAAGATTTGGTTTCATTTCACTGATGAATGAGTTCGCAGCGGTGATGAATCCTGCCAGCAGTTGCTCGTCCAGACTCTTCTCCTCAGCATTCTTTCCAATTCCGTAAACAGCAGTTCCGATCTTGGTCAAGAAGACTAGGTCTTGAATGTTCAGAGGTAGTCTGTAGATATAATCCGGGTTGATCACAATTGAGCCTATGAAGATGACAAGTCCTGTATAGTAGATAATGTCGAAAATACCTTGGAGGTCAGGATACATAAAGGAAGCAAGTCCATTGTAAGCGAGAACTCCAAATACTCCCGTAAAGAATGCATTGAATGCCCAAGCCTCGATAAGAACAAAGGACAACAATTGGGCTGCAGCAATCTTCTCTTTGCCCGTGGCCTTATACACATTATACAATATATAGACGGATCGAAGGCTTATGATATTGAGCAATATGCTGAACATGAAATTCCCGTAGACGATCGCGGCGTCCAATGCCGTATCTCCCACGATAAGTCCAAAGCTGAACGTCCAAATGTACATGGTGAATAGAATCAGGACAATCCCTCCAGAGAGAGAGTTGATACGCACAGACTGTGTGAGTTCAAGGAAAATCCAGAAGAAACCCAGAATTGCACTTATCATCGTGATGAATAGGACTTGGTACGAGATCCAAGTGAGAAGACCTATACTTGAAAAATATCCCCATCCTTCTACTGTCTGAATCAGCAAAAGTGACTGGAAGAATTGACCGATAAAAGCTACGAAGAATCCCACTGTCAATAGATGAGTGTTTCTGTTCTTTCTCCATGTCTGATATAGGAAGAGAACCCCTACAATTAAGAAGAGGAACGCACCGTACAGATTTAGGTAGTCCTTAAGGGGGGCTGGGTTCATGAGCAATCCTCCGTTGCATATGCGGTTTAGAACAAATGAGGATTAAAGGATTCGTTCTGAAAAATATCAGAAGGTGAGTAATCTCACCACTCCTGTTACACTATCTGCACCGATCGAGAAGAAACTCGATTACCGAAGACCGTTCTGAGGCCGAGAGGTAACTTAGGTTAATATTGTAATCCTTTTGAGAGGATTTCAATTGAACCATACTTGAGGTTATGATCCCACCGAATCCCTCACTTTTAACACCTACATGATCCACTTCTGAGTAAGGTAAATCAAATGCAAAGAGCAAACTTCTCTTAGAGATCTTGTCCTTACCGAGGTAAAGCTTGAAACTCAAGACCTCCACTGAGTAGAGGACGGAGGAGACAATGACAACAGTACCTACGAACCCCAGGATATCACCGAGAATACCGTCGTACCCGAATAGAAACAACGATAATACCGAGAGAATGATCGCAGTTGTGATGACCTTCATTATCTCTCTCCGGTCATTCTTGAAAACTTCCACAATACCCAATTGCATTTAGGATATTTGAGAATACCTATCCAGAAAGAAGATTATAAAAGCAAGATAGAGATATGGAATCAATGGATGAGCATGATGATGACCGTCCCGCATCAGCGATGAAACAGTACATAGACAAGAATGTCTATGAGGCTGCGATCGAAAGGCTGGAATTCATTTTCAATGAGTTTGAGAACATCTATTTCTCAGTGTCTTTCGGGAAGGACAGTTCAATGCTTATCCAGCTCGCCATCGATGTAGCAAGGAGGATGGGAAAGCTCCCCCTCAATGTCCTCTACATCGACTTCGAGGCACAGTATGAAGCGACGATTGCACATGCAGAGAGGATCTTCTCTCGACCGGAGGTCGTTCCATTCTGGGTGTGCCTCCCCCTGAGCTTGAGGAATGCGGTCAGCGTCTATGATCCTCAGTGGATCTGCTGGGATCCTGACAAAAAGGACATATGGGTACGTGAGATGCCAGATCACCCAGGAGTAATCTCGGATGTCAACTACTTCCCATTCTTCAGACACGCCATGGAATTCGAGGATTTCATCATAGACTTCGCTAAATGGTTCCACACAGAATGGGAAGGAAGAAAACCGGGCAAAACTGCATGCGGTGTGGCAATTAGAACCGACGAAAGCCTGAACAGATTCAGGACCTTGATGTCAGATAGCAAGGTAAGGTACAAAGGTCAGCGTTGGACTACGGAGATCGCAGAGGACATTTACAATTTCTATCCCATATATGATTGGCGGACCGAGGATGTTTGGAAGGCCGTCGGAATGAACAATTATGACTACAACAAAGTGTACGATGCCATGTACATCGGCGGGGTCAGTATCCACCAAGCAAGGCTGTGCCAACCCTATGGCAATGATCAGAGGAGGGGTCTGGAGTTCTTCCAGAGATTTGAACCACATACATGGGGAAAGATCGTTCGGCGGGTCAGTGGGGCTAACTTCGGAGCCCTCTACTCCAATAGCTTTCTGCTCGGACACCGCAAGGTTGTTCTGCCTAAGGGCCACACTTGGAAATCCTACACAGAGTTCCTCCTGGAGACACTTCCAAGATTCGAGGCAGAGTGGTTCAAAAGTAAGTTCAAGGTATTCATCAAGTGGTGGGAGGAGAAAGGAGGATGGAAGCTCGAGGACTTCTTCGACGCTCTCCCACCCAAGGATGATCCTGCATGGATCAAACCGGATGGAGAAAGGTATAGAAATCTCCCTGCTTGGGAGAGATTGGCAAAAGTGATTATAAAGAACGACAAGGTCTGCAAGGCATTGAGCTTCTCCCAGTCGGTCTATCTCTATGACAAGTACAAGGAATTCAAGGAAATTTACGGGATATAGATTTGAGTGGAATAACAACCTTAGATTAATTTTTTAAAATATCTACAGATGATTGTATGATGGACTACAAAATCAAGGTTCTTGAAAAACGGGATAAGTATTTCTACTGTACCTTGGGAGAGTTCTTCAGTTCACCAGACGTAAGGAAAGAAATGCCATATCTCAAGGATGAGTACGACCGTAAGTGGCTAGTAGCCCTCGATAATGACGGCAATGTACTCGGTGTAGGTGCATACAAGCTCCTGAAGAATGGAACAGCAAAGATGCAAAGTGATTACGTATTCCCAAACTACAGACATCAAGGTATTTATAGTAAGATTGTCGAAATGAGGATAAATATGGCAAAGAGGGACGGTGCCAAGCGTATACAAACCGTCACCATGTCAAGGATCATCATGGATCATCTCAAGGAGAAGAATTTTAAGATAGTAATACAGAGATCTAAATACAATACTCTGGAGCTGGAATTATAATGGACACGGACATTGAGAACCTTCTCAATAAACTCAAAGAAAAAGTAGCTCTACTCGATGAAGAAGAGAGAATCGATACCTTGAACGAGATAAGGAAAGAGCTAATGGAGCTCAATCCCATACAGAACCACCCCGTTGATCTCGTACGCTGGGTTAAAGCGGACAGAGTAGTAGCCAATGATTACAATCCTAACAGTGTTGCACCTCCTGAGATGGAACTTCTCAAACTCTCTATTGAGAGGGATGGGTACACACAGCCAATTGTAGCCTTCTATGACAAGAAAAAAGACATGTATATCGTAGTAGATGGGTTCCATAGAAATCGAGTTGGGAAAGAGTACGATGACATCAGGGAGAGTGTGAAGGGATATCTCCCAATCGTTGTGATAGACAAGGACATTAAAGACAGAATGGCATCGACTGTAAGACATAACAGAGCGAGGGGAGTCCACGGAGTTGAGCCCATGAGTGAACTAGTTGCAGAGCTCTACTTCAAAGGCTGGAGTGATAAACGCATTTCTCAAGAATTAGGGATGGACAAAGAGGAAGTCCTTAGGATGAAGCAGTTTACAGGTATTGGATCATTGTTCCAGAGTAGGAAGTTTTCAAAAGCTTGGATAATAAAAGAATAAGTTCTAGAAAATTGAGATCTAGGCAACCACTGAGAAGTCCTGCATTACAGAAAACTGAGCAGCGAGACTGAAAACACCGAAGTAACCTGCATTAGAGAAGGTAGAATCAGTGATTGTGAAAATCTCCTGATAGGTTGAGCTACCGGAAGGTGTCGCATGAAGTGAGATGGTACTTCCCCTGAAGGTGATCATCCATTTGAACGGACCGGTTTTTGATGATTGTGTGCTGGGTGGAAGCGAGAATGGTGCTCTGTTGAATTTGCAAGAATTGTATTGACCCCAGCCTCTACCTTATTAAGCTCAAACCTCGCGTCATAGGTGAAATAGGGAGTCCCTGTCGTTGAATCACCAGCTCGGTTATTCGGTCCATTGTGATGATCCTCTGTGTAACCAATCCAGTAGTAATTGTTCGTGTCTGTCATTCTGAACATCACTCCTATGCCGTCATTGTCGCCCCAGAGAAACGAGAACTCAAGTACTCTATCCTTCACCTTAAATGCATCATTGTTTAGCCATTATAGTACATCATCATTGGTTTCAATGTATATACCTCTATTAATATTTGATGGATAAATATCTCCCTATTCCTCATTGCTTGATTGAAGAGTTAAATATAGATGGAGAATTGCCTCTATTTCATTAGAAGTCATAATTCCTGATAAGGTAACTATTGATTCATCACCACGTAGTAAAATCAGCGTAGGAACGGTCGTAGGCCTATATTTCAATATTTCTGGAGCTCTACCCAAGATGTTAATCTCCTCGAATCTGTTACCAATTACCTCTTTAAGGAGATTGCGGACATAATTGCACTTACTGCAGAAGGAACTGACAAAGAGAATTAAACGAATGCCCACATTTTCATATTCCGACCATGTATATCACAATTATTCTATCTGCGACCCCAATAGATTAGAAAAATAGGATTTTGGAAGTAGTAATGAAATTCATACAAATTAAAACTAGTAAACACACGGAAATGGTTGACATCACCGACTACGTACAGAGATCAGTTGATGATAATGCGAGGGCACTGCTTATCTACGTACCACACACCACCTGTGCGCTCACCATTAATGAGGGAGCAGACCCAGATGTCAAGACTGACGTCATGAAGCAGTTTACAAAACTAGTACCATGGGAGCAGGATTTCTTCAAGCACATGGAGGGAAATTCTGCAGCTCATATCAAATCCATCCTGATTGGGAACTCTGTACAAGTCATTGTGGAGAATGGGAGGATACAACTGGGGACTTGGGAGAAAATATTCCTTTGTGAGTTCGATGGTCCACGAACACGTAAGATATGGATACAATTACTATGAGAATAAGTAGGAAAGGATTATCTAATACCTGTATTGACAAAATGTGCAAGACCTATATGTCGCATAGACCTCGTTGAGTCAAATAGAATTATCAATAGATTCTAGAAGTACTGAATATAGGTTGAATAGATTTGCAATCTTAGAAAACAGCCTCTTTCTTAGCCTATAATTCAGAGAAAGATATGAAAGGAATATTAGGCAAATTAATTAATCCTTCTCCTAACAAGAGGAAGGATCATAACTGCAAGGAAGAAGAAGAACGAATTGAACGGAAGTTCTGCCAGACTTGTGTTTGTCTCCTCCTGCGTGACTTCTTGTTCTGGGGCAACCCCTCTGATTGTGAGAACAATTCCTTTGCTTGATGTACTCTCATACGTGAATGATTCGGCAAAACCATCAAGTGTATAAGAGGCTTCTAGACTTATAACATCAGAGAAATCTGCATCAGTCCTTTCTTGCGTGAGTGAGGCAGATGTTCCGTCATTTGTGTAAAGAATATCAATTGTCTCACCCTTGTCTATCTTCTGTATCCTCGTCCCTCCGTTTTCCGAGACGAATGTTCTCATGGCTTCAGCAAATTCGTTGAACTGTGAGTCGCTGAGTGCAGCTAATGGAGTTACCAGTTGCATGATGTATCCCAAGTTTGTGTTGGCGTCTAACTTCTCACCATTGACGGTCATGTTAAACACGGTATTGAAGTCTATGTCATATCCTGCCGTTGTTGCGGTCACCACGTCTGGAGTGAAAAGAGCTAGGGCAACAGTTTCTGGAGTGAATGTGATTTCCTCTGGAACAGAGAGTACCTCTATACCGATCGAAGTGCCTTGATCATAGACATCCCCCCTGATTGTTATGACAAAACCACCAGTCTGGAAAGTCTTGGTATCTCCAATCTTCAAAGTATTAGCCCAATTTGGAACCTCGGGTGGTGGTGGAACCCTCAGTTTTATGGACGTATCAATCCCCACAGTGGGATCAACGAGAGAAGCAGAAATGAGGACACCGGTGTCTTTGTTGTAAAGAACGCTCCCCTCTCCCGAGGTAACGTTCACGTAGTCACCATCCATCACTGCAGTAGCATTTGGTCCTAAAAGACCTCCAAGGTCTCCTCCGCCGATGAGGAAGTCAAATATGTTGACATCACCAGTTCTCTCTACCATAATTACTGGTACGATGAGAAGGATGAACTCGAGCACACCGATCTCAAAATCCGAGTTGTCAATCGTTATCACGATAGGACTGTCGTTTGAGACAGAATATACCAATTCACCAGTAGTCGTGTTGATCTCGATTGACCTATTGCCCAAGTCAATTGAAGCAGGATCCACTTTGACTATTGACCCGTCCTTGATTGGGAAAGAGCTGTCCACTGGAGTTGTAACTGCAACTCCACCGAGCTTTGCTTGGACATCCCATATGAGATCTCCGTGAGTCGCAGTAATATTCTCTGGTGTTGCCCACATAAGTGTGTGAACTTCTCCAGCATTCAATTCCAGATTAGGAACAAGTTGAGCTGAGCTTCCTAATATACTAACCATGATAAGCATGGACAGTAAAACAGGAAATACAAACCCCTTTTTCATGGACAGATTACAAGTATCTTACTATATAAGATTAAAGAATTAAAAATAGGAAAATATATGGGGAACACAAATACTCTCCCAACGCAGTTTATTCCAGAACCAATAAACCCCATGATGCTTCAGACAAATCATAAGTTCACATCTCTCAAAGGTCATTAAAATTACATTTCCTAGGCTTGGAATTGCAGAGGTAGATATTATTCCGATTGAATAATACACTATAATCTTGAATACATAATAATTCAAATTTCCATTAGAAATCAGAGGTTCGATATCCCCGGCCATATTGTCCTTAGAATCTGTAAAGTTTGTGGTTTGTCTTTGGTCACAGGAGAGATCTATGATTATCTACTGCAGGAGGTAGAGGATATAATCCTGTTCTACCTCGTCAACGGATTTGAAGATGCTCACGAGATTTGTTTAGAAAGCCCAGAGGCAATGATAAAAATTAGACATAGCTCTTCATCCACTTCAGTGATTTCCTGACTTTTTCTCTGGTATCTTGTCAGGTCTACTAAGTTTTTCTCAGATGGTGAATGTGCATACTCAGTTTATGTGGTATCACCAATTCTTTTCGAATTATAGCGGAGATGCAATATTATTTTTTCAGAATAAGGCAAGATTATTATGATTTCACACCAACCTTATATTTTATTTTTTGCTACATCATCACATGCTTGAGCCGATGGTTGGGTACGACGAGAAAAACTCCCTTCTCTTCCATTCGTTCAGGGGATATTCGGCTATCGAGGGTATCCTAACATTGGATATTTCACGGGAGTCGGTGATCTCTGGAACGGCTTGGTACAATGTCAGTGTGATTCTAAGACTCTTACTCCTGAATGGACCGATGACCTCGGGAGAAATCCTAAGATGTCACTACGACACATTTAGACAAGCGGGAATAAAGTTCAGCAAGGACATGGACGACCTTAATGACTCGTACGAGAAGTCATTCAAGAACCAATTAAAACGTTCGAGAGATGAGTACAAGGTTGTTAAGGCGCTCGACGTCAAACTCTTCAGAGAAATCACTGGGGAGACATGGGAGGAATACCAGGACAGAATCGATCGTTACGGACAGAAAGTGAGTTATCCTGTTTTCCCCCTGTCAAGAGAAAGGTACGAGAAGCTCCTCTCCCACAAGAATCACATCATCTACATTCCAGGAAAAGACGAGCAGGTTCGCGCATATATTCAGAAGATGCTAGATGCCTTCGACTCAATCATAGAGAGTTTTAGAGGAGGTTCCACCTATGGAGAATGAGATTGAGAATGTCAGGAAGGGATTCAAGGACCTCCTTAGACATTATGAAAATAGGGAAGAAGAGCTTACTAGAACTTATTCTGCCTTGCTCAAGGGGAATCTCCTGAACAAGATACTCATGTGGATTGATGTTCAAACCAACTCTGGCTTCAAGTTACAAGCTGTTTTCCCTCTATTGAGGAAAGACCCCATATACATCCTTGTCAACGAGTTGCTCAATTACATTGACCTAGATAAGTACGATAGTCTCATGATCCTCCTGAACGACATTGTCACAAATAATAGAGAATGTCTCTACAGACCAGTTCCAAAAGGTCATAGAATGATAGTGGAGGACGTATTTCACCTCGATCTTGCACGTCTAATGCTTCAAGCTTATGATAGGGAATTTGGTTTGGTGAAGGAGATACTATTGGAGTTCCTTGAGAGACAGCATCAGAGTGAAGAAGCCCTCTTTCTGATACGAACCATTAAGCAGATTGGTAAATATTATTATAAGAACTCAGAATTTGATTGGGCAACCTACTGCCTTGACATTGCAATAGATCTCTCACGAGAGCAGTCAACCATCTCCAAAAGCTTCGAGATGGAATATGCTTTTGTTTTAAACCTCCGGGGCTTGGTAGAACTAGGAATTGGTAGAGGACCGATTGAATACTTCACCGAAGCATTGGAGATTTTCAAACAATTGGGGAATACTACATTTGAGATTTATTGTTACCAGAACCTTGGAATTTATTACTGGAGAATGTCCGACTACGAAATGTCTGAAAAGTACATGCGTATGGCCCACGAATTGCACAAAGAGGTCGGAAACATCTGGGGTATGGCATCCACTCTCTCGAATCTTGGGGTGCTACAGCTCGATGCGAAAAACTTTGAGAAGGCTAAACTGTACGATCTCCAAGCAATTGAACTCTATAATGAAATCAAGGATGTCTCTATCACATCTGAATTCGCGATGGCTCTACTTGGTGTAGCGGAGAGCCTAATGTATTTAGGAGAGTTTAAGGAAAGCGAGGACTACTTCAAACGGACGATGTCAATTTTCCAAGAAGTACCTAATGTCATTGAATATTACAAGACTGTATTGTTATATGTCGGTATGCTCTTGAGTATAAGGAGATATCCTGATGCTCTACGGATATTGAATGAAAATATAAAGGTAGACCAAATCGGTAAGCAAACCGGCTTCTTAGTTCACTTCCTTTATTACACTTCCTACAAAATCATCTGTAAAATCGAGATGGGGGACCATAAGAAGGCTAGAATAGATCTTGAGGAAATGAGCAAGATAGAAATAGAGAGGACAATCGAAGAAGATGTAATACTTTTCACTAGAGCGTATGTATTAAGCGTTTCGGATGATTTACACGAATTAGCGGATGCAGAGTCTATACTCCGAAAGTTGATAAAATCAGAATATATCATAACCAATTATTACACAGTTGAGACATACAATAGGTTAGCGCAAATTCTCTGGTACAGGTATAACATCTCTAAGGGGAAATCCATAAAAGATGAGTTGGTGTCGGTACTTGACAACATGGTAGAATTCACGGATAAAACTAGAATGCTCTATCCAATGATCGAGGCACTGATGCTGAAAGTAAAGATCAATTTAGCCGAGAAGAGCAAGGATATTGCACATTCTATTTCCAAGTTAATTCAAACGATTGAATATTTAATGCACGAAGATTTCAGGAAGTATGCCGAAGAATTATTGGAGCTAATTGATGAATACAATGATGAAATCATGGAGACCTTGAGTGGGGACCATCCATTAGTCCTTAAAATAAAGGCTTGGTCAAAATTTAGATAAAATTAGGATCGAATAGTTCTGGCTGTCGGGCTGTAACCACAGAATCTTTTGGCATGTTCTTTACCATATCTAATACTTGAGCAGATTTCTCATCATCGAGAATTGATAGAATAATTTCCTCATCCTCCTTCCCGTGTGCCTCAGAAAGTAGAAGTAAGGTAGAAAGCTCATCTGTTGATATGTTGGGTCGATTCCGTTTGATCTCCCAGATCTTGTCCAAGTCACGGTTCAACCCCTCCACAGTTGTGTCAAGAAGATCCAGAAGAAGCTCAGTAAGCAGGTATTCAATTAGAGGATTAGTAAGTTCTGACTTGATGCGATGTATGACATTCTTCCTGTCTGACTCCTCGAAATCAATAACATCACCAATTTTGTAAGGTTTATCCAAAACACAATCTAGAACCTTCTTCACCAATAAAAAGTTGATGTGCATAAGATTTCTTCCCTCCACGCTCATTTCCTGGCCAGAGGTAGACCGAGGATGTTCAGACACAGTCATCTATCGAAAATGTGATGCAGTAAATATTTAACTTTATCCCGACACCATAGACTAGGGAACTTCTTTTCCCCCTCTAATTAGCCCCTGAATGACCTCTCTCAAGTTACCCATGATATCACCTAAAACAGCCATATAGTAAATGGGAACATGCGTGACGCATATCTACTTTCCTTAACCTCTACATCTTCACCACCCTGATAGACAATTGCTTCCCTTCCTTCTTTGACCCCCGTGGCCAAAGACAGGAATTTTTCGATTGTCCAAAACACTAGCAGTATTGTGACAATCGCCGATACAACATACGGTAAACTCTCGAATAGTTCCAATTCCTCACCGACCTCCTGTGCAATTGTGGCAAGTGATCCTTGCCTAGAGAATCACAGTATTCAATAATTAAGTTTTTGAGCACACAGTAAACATAACATATTTTAGAGAATTAGCCATTCACAATCTCAAATTCATTAAATTCTGATCAGCAACTCCAATTTGATATAATTTTTTATCGTTATTGTTGAATTGACACCGTACACCACTTTAGTGAAAAATCTAAGAACGTAGCCCATCATTTACGTTTATTAAATTTGTAGATATTGTCTTTGTGGACACTAAACAGATGAGATTTTGATTCGAATATGAACAAATGTCCGACTAAGCAAATAAATAGACACTACATAGAAGCTATTTGATATTTGGGGGATAGCAAATGGCTTAATTCTAGTTAATGGGGATACCGACCATTCTCCAGACATGGTCTAATGTCAAATTAAACTCCTCGTCGGAGGTTATCCGGGACAACACAAGTGACCCCTCTACGAGAGTAGAAATTACTACTGCTAACTGGGCCGACGGTAAATCAAAATTAAACACACCAGTACTCTTTCCTATGTCGAGTGTCTCCACAAGCAGTTTGTTGACATATGTGAATAAAGATTTGACCTCGGACTGAATTTCAAGAGGGACAGTGTTATACTCCACACCGAATATTCCGAGAGGACAGAGTTCGTCGATCTTTCGTGACTCTCTGAAGAAATTGAGGAATATATTTAGTTTCTTGATTGGATCACTCTCTGAAGATATCAGCTTCTTGGTGAGGTACTCGATCCTCGATCTGTAATTCTGAACGATGGCTACCCCCAGAACCTGTTTAGTTTCGTAGTGATAATGAATACTGGCTTTCTTGATACCAAGTTCATCTGCCAAGTCCTTATAGCTGAACGAGTTATAGGACTTCTTCCGCATTATCCGCTCAGCACTTCGCACAATATCCCGCTTGGTATTCTCTCGCTTCATAGAGAGAGATAGACATCAGACAAGATAAATCTTTATTTATCTACTAGCAGGTAGATGGGATTTAAGAACATACACCCCATAAGCACAACCTTTAAAACATAACCTACCTACCAGTAAGTAGGTAGAATATGAGCAATAAAACCGCCAAAACGGGATTAGATTTTGTGTCAATTCTTGAGGGCACGAAAACACCGACTTCACTCAAGATAGTTAGAAAGGCAATTGGGATATCTTCGAAGATATTTCCGGGATTTACTGCTAGACAGACCCTCAAGATCTTCTTGACCCCAAAGAGGGAAAAGGGATTGAACCAATTGGGAACTGCACTCCCTGGAAAAGTACAGTATGAAGACATATTGGGAGAACAGATCTTCACCTACGAGGAAGGTGAAGGTCCCAAGATCCTTGTTGTTCATGGCTGGGGATCATCAACCTATCGCATAAGGCCGGTCATCAGATTCCTTGTTGCCAATGGGTTCAAAGTCATCAGTTTTGATGCAAAGGGATCGGGACTCTCATCAGGTAAGATGACAAATGTCATGGAGTACATTGAAATTGTCAAGTACCTAAGCGAAAAACACGGAGGTTTTGACGCAACAGTGACGCACTCCTTTGGTGGACTAGCAGCACTCTTAGGAACTTTAGAAGGAATCGAATTCAAAAGGATCATCACAATCAGTCCTCCACTTAGAGCAACTGTAATCTTCTCGTCCTTCTACAAGATGCTGGGGGTTCCGCAGAATGTGCAGACACGTATGCAGCGAAGGTTTGAAGAGAAAATCGGCAGGACAATAGAGGAGATATCTCCCATAGAGATCAATCTCCAACTCCCACCCACGAAGATCATTCACGACAGAGACGACGAGGTGCTACCCGTAGAGGATGTTAGGGAATTCGTATCTCGCAACGAGGGTGTGGAGTTCTATGAGACCAAAGGGCTGGGACATCGCAGGATACTGAAGGATGAGGTGGTGCATAAAGAAATCATTAATTTTCTTGACCCCATTAAAAATGATACACATATTCCCACGATAAGCTGATTAAGCCAATGAACTGAGCACAGTTATGGATCGTTACAAGGTAGTATTTGCAACCCTGATTATAGCCACCCTCGTGCTCTCGGTCATTGGAATTCTCTACTACACTCCAGATAATCCAGACGACGGTTCGGTGTATATTGACCAGTATATCCTTACGAGAGAGTTGGAAACAGGTTTGACATTCTCAACCAATATAATACCGTTGGGAGAGAATTACTTGGTCACACAGAAGAATGGATCGATATGGTGGGTGAGTAATTCCGTTAAAGAGGTCTTTATGGAGATACCTCGAGATGACATTGAGTATAAAGAAAGCGAGGAGGGACTACTTGGAATAGCCCTGTCACCCGACTTTGAGACAACAGGTATATTTTACCTCGACTTTACTGATGACTCGAAATCATACATTTCCCGATTTAAAACGACAGGAGATGGGAAAGGGAACTACTCAAGTCGTGTCGACATCCTTGTGGTCAATCAGGCTTTTCCCAATCACAACGGGGGACAGTTAGCCTTTGGACCAGATGGATACCTGTACATAGCTCTTGGAGATGAGGGATCTGCAGAGGATCCTCTGAACAACGGGCAAGACCTAACTACATTACACGGTTCCATTCTCCGCATTGATCCCACCGAGAACGGTTACAACATCCCTCCCGACAATCCATTCGTCGGAAATACTGATGGATACAGGGAAGAGATTTGGGCTTACGGGTTCAGGAATCCATGGAGGTTCAGTTTCGATCCTGAGACGGGAGACCTCTGGTCAGCGGATGTTGGTCAGGTCACCTATGAAGAGGTGAATCTCGTGAAAAAAGGGGAAAACTATGGCTGGAATAGGATGGAGGGACCGAAGTGCAGGGGAATTGGCACCGACTGCTCGAAATTCACACCACCAATTGCATACTATGGGCACGATCTGGGTAGTGCAATCATTGGAGGATACGTTTATAGAGGCACGGAGTTACCAGACCTCAATGGAATGTACATTTTTGGCGATTTCCAGACGGGAAGAGTATGGGGAACAGACAAGGAAGGGAATATGGAGTTATTACTCAAGGAGCACATGACACTCCTGTCATTCGGGGTGACTGTTGGATCAGAGCTATTGCTCTTGACATATAATGGGACTGTGTTCAAGCTGACCTCTACTTAGTCACTCCTTCGATCTTGCAATGACATTCACAGTCCCTATAACATGATCGACTCCGTCTGCTCCGATTAATCTGCAGACAACGTCATCAAAGAAGCTACCGATCTCACAGCTCTGGAGCCCAAGTTGTGTCGCCTGCAGATGAACATTCTGTACCGAGTGCCCAGCTTCTAAGATTGCAAACCTGTATCCCCTCTCTCCGTACTTGGCAGTCGTTCTTGGAAGGATGAGAGAGTAAACCAGCATGACTGCAGAGTCCTTGAAGTGGTTAAGAGTTGTGAGAATCTCGTCTATTGGAGGAACATCACCCAATTTCACAAGTGTATTGTCAAGGACGTTGTGATGGTAGATTCCATTCTCAAGACCATCGACATCCCAAATAAGCACATAAATCTCGAGTGGATGGGTTCCACCAGCAGAAGGGATCGTACGTCTATGGACATCCTCAACTATACCATGTGCAGAGAAGAGAATGCTGGATAGTTCTTCGAGAGTAATGGATCCAAATATCCTGGAGGTAGGGCTCCTTCGTTCCTTCATGATCTTTTGCAAGGAGTTCTCTTCAACCTTGGGAAGTGGGAGACGATGATCCGTAGGGTAGAGTGTGACCGGCACTTGGAAGTACTTGGACTCTTCCTGATACACGGTATATTTGATGATCTGCTCCTCGATCAGGTGCAGATTGTACCGGGTGATTGATCCTGCGGTGTGTGCATCCGCGGAGTAGGGAGTGGTTGTTACGCGAAGGGGTGTGGGTATGGGAAGACCTCCTTATCGTTCTTCAGGTTAGTGATGTCAAATGGAAACACCTCTTCAAGGTTCCACAGTCTATCGCAACGAAGGTATGGTAGTTGGTAGTGAGAGTGAAGCGGCATGAGCTGAGGGGAGATGACACGAGATACCTCAAAGCCCACCTGTTCTACATCACGAGTGGTGAGTCGTTTCACAAATAGATCCACTCCAAGACTCTCCAAATTTCTGACCAGATCATCAAATTTGTGGAATTTCGTCTTACTCCCAGGTATTGGAGCGTTGAGAACTGGAATCTCTGGAAAAATATTGACAAGACCTGAGTGTAAATCAGTACGAATTGAGTAGAGCTTGCAGTGATCCTCGAATGAATGGAGGTTCTCCAGTTTCTCACCCGGATCCCAGTTGGGATCATCCCTTATGAGGAACCTGACATAGGGAACTGTGTGAAGTGCTTCTTCAATCGAGGAGTTCAGGGCTTTCATCGCATCAATGTGTGAACTGCATCCTACAGCAAATATCCTCCCTTCACTCGTGGGAGCAAATATGCTGGTAAGGTAGGTGAACGCCCCTGTGTCATTTGAGAGATCGATTATGCGAACATCCCAGTCATCAGGTACACCACGAGCTCGTACGTGCTCACGGGTCCAATCAATAGGAACAACCGGAAGGGGTTGCCCGGAGAGCCAAGCAAGGGTGAACGCATCTCTCTCGATTAATTCGTAGACAGAGCCCTCCACTGCCTTCCGGAATGTCAGGTGTGCTGATAGTCCAGTAGAGATCGAGGGGAATACCGTCTGTTTCTCCCGAGAGTGCACCCATGGGAGGTAGACAAGGGAAGCAGGAACCATGACCTTCTCACCAGTGTGGTAGTTGTGGGCTGAAGTCCATGCGATCTCTGTGGTCTCGTTCAGAGGAGAATAAGCATCGGTGTACTGGTAGCTGACTTCCGAGAACGATGGCCATCCAGTGACTGCACCTGCGATCTCCTTTACAATTCCAAACTGGAGATCTTGGACGAATGAAGCCGAGTATCGCTCCAGTGCCTCCCCTATACACGCCATGTAGGAATTTACCCTGTTGAACTCTGCCCCACCCACATTCGAGATCCTTCCCTCGCCGCCAAGTGACACGGTATCTACAGTCTCACCACCGAAGATGTTTATCGTCGAGTCACCAGGATCTGGGAGGAACTCCTTGACATAGGTGAGTATCCCTAGTCGGTGGGAGATCAGTCCCTCGGTCGAATGCTTCTCGAAAAGATCATCGGCAGACATCATCCTTTCACATCCTGAATCTTTGACTTGCTAACTGGTAGCCAACTCTCCTTTGGCTCACCCCATCGTGGGTAGCATCGAGGACACTTTGGTATCCAGAGGAATCGATCCTCCGTAATCGTGGTAGCCGATCTGTCCATACTTAGTACAGTCCCAACCATCGTCTTGACGAATCGGGCCATATCAGAGGACCTGAGTTTCAGTAGGTTTGTAAGCAGAAGATACTCTGATTCTGTCAATGAGGGATGGTCAACCTGTTCCCCAAATAGCCGTAGATCTACTTCCCAACGAGAGGAATGTGAAGATCTTCGGAGCTCTAAACACTTAATGCACGGGCTGTCAAAGGGGATCACAAGTGGACCAATACCGATCCGTCCAAGCTCTGTAATACCAAGTGGCATCCATGCAACCCTGTTGTTGTGCGCCCACTGATCAATCTTGTTCAGAGTCTCCCAGTCAAGGTCTCGTGATACGAAAACATATATTAATGTCTTAGAAGGAGAATCGACAACCGACTCAATCAATTTAATCCCCGAGAATTCAGCCTGTGCCTCTATAGCGATGATCTTGTGCTTTAGTAGAAATTGATAAGTTTCCGCATCAGGTGAGTATTCACCCCTTCCTTCCAACCACTCAGCGAGTTGTGCTGAGTCCTTATGCTCTAGTTTGATAATGTCCCCGGACCGTGTGCCTATCCACACCTCTTCAGAGGTAGACCGCATGATCCACGATCCTTTATTGAGATTTCCCACTTGTTGCTTTTCACGACATCCTTTATCATAGTTACGCGTGGATGTCGTACTAAACCGGCTCATCTCACTTCATTGAAGACTGAAAATAGACCTCAACGGAATCTATGTTTATCCATTTACTTAATATTATATTCTGAATATTCTATCGGACATATGGACGACTTTCAAAAGATCGTACAAGCAGTTGACGAGGGATATATCCAAGGTATCCATCGATTTGGAAGAAGGGATTTAATCGAGAAATACTTCCCAGATGAGTTCTCGATGTTTCTACGAGACGACAACGATGATTTGAGGATCATGCATATCCAAGAATGGATCAGTAGCATAGAGAAGCGTAAGGAGGAGAACCCCGAGTCCTACGAGAATAGGAATGTAGCCTACGAGATTAAAGACATAGCGATACACGAGGTCTTTGCCACAGTAGTTCTAGATCTTTACTACAACGATAAGCTCTTTGCAATCGATCAGTTCTCAATGTACAAGCTCAATGGCGAGTGGAAATTTATCGCTAAACTATACAAAATGGCATGAATACCAACAAATCTCTTTGATCTCCACCACCTATACAATAATAAAGTATTTTGGAAAAAAATTTATATTTTTCTATGTATAGTCCGTTCTGTGAAAATTTCAGTCCTTGAGTCCAGCTACAAAGAGGGACTATTGAGGCCTGCCATACTTGCGCCTCCTTGCGGCAGTTGTACCTGTACATGTTGCTGCTCATCTGCCATTGGATTACCAGAGATCGTTCTCCTCTTATCCCACAAAGGTAACCAAAGCTTAGAAGTAAGTTCTGCAACATTTCCAACTGAGAGTGATATTTTAGATCCAGAAAACACAGTTGTAGTCGAGTCAGATATTACCCCACAAATTGCCTCCTCAATGCAGATAAAAGGATTCTTAATTGGATTGGTTCTGGTTGGATTGAATATAATTCTGATGTTATTCTTATTATCTTTTGAATACCTTCTCTATTCTCTGTTAATTATTTTCCTTCTTCTCTTGATTGGTATTTTTGGATATCCAATATTGGTATATTTTAAGTTGGATAAGTCTTATACAGCCATTCAACGATTGAAAACATCAACAAAGCTATTTTTCAAGGCTATATTATTGTCGATAGTAGGAGGGATTTTGGAATTCACAATACTTGTCCAGCTTTCCATAATGTGATACGGTCAAAGTGTCGAATTGTTAGAGTATACTAGAAACGGCGCCTAGGGCGACTATCTGCAATATTCCACCAACAATAATGAAAATTAGGGACTTGAAGAATAAACCAAGAGAGGTAACGAGCCTTTTGTTACGTGTGAAGGACTTGTCTATTTTAATGTAAGCAAAGATTGGATAACCGATAATGCCAAGAGCAAATGAGATTAGAAATATGTAGAGGAAAAAGGTTAAGAATATCCCAAGAGATCCAACAAACTGCAGCAGTATTAAAGCTGTAAAAACAATAGCCATTCCAATACCGAATCCCTTAACCTGAATTTCAGACACCACACTTGGAGAGATTGTTTCTTGAGTTTTCACAGTATTGTGTGGACCAATCTCCTCCTCAAATGACGGATAAGCACTTGCAACGAGGTCTTTGGAAGCCACAGAATTATAAGTAGAGAGCATTACAATTTCTGGTATACCCAATGCAGATGAACAGCAACACGTACAGGTGCAGCTACCACACGGGGGTGCTAATATATTCCCTGAGTTGCTCCCTTCAGAATATGGTGAGATTAATCTTGAGACATCCATAGTAGTGAAAACCAGGTATACAATATAAACTTTTTGAGCAACCATTAGATAGTTTGGACTCGTAAAGATTCAATATTTACTCTTTCATTTCAAGATTTTCCGAATAAGAAAAGTCCTTAATCTATGCCAGAAATGCACAATTATGGGCAAGCATCACCATGACCCAATCGAATTCGATGAGAGTATCCCGGGAGTTCAAAAATACTGGGATACAAAGCAACAGTATCTAAAATTCGAAACAACAGTTCAGGAAGTAGAGGAAAGCTGGGTCAAGTTAGATCACAATCTCTTCTATCCTGAAGGAGGGGGACAGCCAGGTGATACAGGGGTGTTGAAAATAGATGACAGGATACTCGATGTTATCGACACGCAGAAAAAGGAGGACGGAGTGTGGATCAGGATTAGGGGTGACGGTCTGAGTTCGGGTGATCATGTATACTGTGAGATTGACGAGAACAGACGGTTGGTACTCAGTAGAAACCATTCTGGACAGCACCTCCTTTCTGCTTCGTTCTATAGATTGTTTGAGGCAGATACTGTAAGGGCGGAGCTCCGAGTGGATGAAAGTCAGATCGATCTCGACAAGAAGTTGGACATGGATGAGGTAACGAAGGCCTTCGACCTCTGTGTGGAACAGATAGGGGAAAGCCTCGACATATCAACGAAGATACTCAAGAAAGCAGATCTAAAGACGTATAATCTCAGGGGAGAGCTTGCCAAGGTTGGCGACAATGGGATTTACAGGGCAGTACAAATTGGGGATGATAGAGACCCTTTCGACCTCAATCTCTGTGGAGGTACTCATGTTGGTAGCACTTCGGAGATCCTCTCTCTATCCCTTTCCAAGATCGAAGCAAAAAAGGTGAGATTCACCAGTGGAGTGGCTAGTTTAGAGGAACTTACTCGCAGGAATGCGCAGAATCTCAGTATTCTCAGAATATTAAATACCAGCGAGGATAAGATGATCACAACGATACGAAAACTTCTGGATGATCAGACTGCAAACGGACGAAAAATCAATAAAATGAATACTGAGCTCTTGTATTACAAATTCAGAGAGATGGACTGGATAGATGGTAAGGATATTAGGTACAAAATCCTCGACCAGATTGAAGGAGATAGATCCCAACTTGGAAGAATTTTCGACAGTCTAGGAGAGAAGGAAGTCATGATCTCCAGATTCAGCAACGGGGTGATAACAATCGCTTCTGGATCCGAAGAGGTATCAAGACGAGTGTTTGAGAGCCTGCGAAAACTTGGTATGAAGGGCGGTGGAAAAGGGAAGATCCTTATGGGAAAGGGGAAGGATCTTGAATGGGGAGATCTTGAAATCTAAAGATAATACACTGCCTTTTTGACGAGTGACAGTATCTCATTGATGACCATCTTGGCCTCAAACCGGATATTCAATTCAGGCGTTTCAGAAATTTTTTTCTTCCTCTCTTCTCCCACTAAACCAAGTGCTGTGTATTTCTTCAGGAGTTTCTTCTTGGACAGAGACTTGTCCCACCAGCGGGTAATGAACCTAAGATCAGAGTCAAGAATCAGAATCTGAGGAGTGGTCTGTTTCCCACCTACTCCAAATACTTCCTTAAAATCATATTTCTCCTGTACTTCATTCTTATAGACTATCCTGTACTCCCATTCAGGGATATTGTCTGCTAGAGTTGCAAATGCAGGGATTGCCACTGCACAGTCAGTACAGTCCAGTTGTCCGATAATCAAGAACCGAAGGGGATACCTCAACTCGTTAAGATTCAACTCCTTTACATACTCAGATATTGACTCAGTCGCCATCTTGTATCTATCATGTCCCTTGGTCATGTTCTGGCTGTAGTGATCAAAGCTTACACCCTCATTGTACAAGGTTTGAACAGCGCCCTTATCTACAATAATCATAAAATTTTCTAATTATATGATGATTTAAACTTGACGATTACTGTAACTATTTGATTCTAAGCTCTTCTTATTGATTTATCTACGTCAGGATATACCATAGGCAGAGAGTGAAGCAGCCCTTGTATTGGATACAGCATACGATTTGCGAATATGGTTCTTGAGAACTGACCAATTGTAGGAAATATTTAAATATACCCCAGATTATTTGGTTATTATGAATATACTCGATTATCCGGGACTACTGTTTTTCCTCCTACTAGCAGTTGTTGTTGGATACCTTGTGTACAAGGACTCCAAGAGTGCTAAGCCACTTCAGAATATGGGAAAGATCCACACAATTACCCAAGGTGTGAACCTTCACAGTGAGCAGTTCGACAGAGACAACCAAGCCTTGGATGGCTTCGCTAATGAGATCAGAACCGAGCAGGACGACGACTTGTTGAAATAGTCCAACCAGTCTTAGAAG
>WAMJ01000204.1 GCA_015522385.1 Candidatus Heimdallarchaeota archaeon | reverse complement strand
GGATTGTCTCATAGAATAATCCCTTATATAGGAGAAAGAGAGTTTCCATCGTAAGAACCCCATACAACAACGAGATTAGGATATTAATGGGCTTATTCCTGTCCACACGATTCAATTGTCTCTTGATTTATATTTGTGGTGGATATTCTCAATTTGAGAATGGCGGTCTAGCATTCCAAGTATGGGAATCCACATATTACTTATCAATGAACAGGACAATGTTGAACCATGAAAGCATTAGTAGTTGCTGAAATCTTCGTTCTTACTGTAGGTATCATCGCAATAACTCCTGTATTGCTGTATGATATATCGGATGATAATGAATCGCGTCTACTGTCAATTGCTCCAGTACCAGTTGATCCCGTTGGCTCTATCGAGGTCAACTCTATTGGTGATGTCATTGTCCTGACCAGCAATCAGCTTATAAAAGTATCTGAGAATTCGATAGTCTGGAATATCGCCCTAGACGGAAGAAACAGCAACTCACGTCTCTTTGTTGATGCTGAAGACAATATTCTTGTAATTTCTGAGATTATTGATTTGCCTTCGAATGATACTGGGATCGATATGGACATCCTCCTTTCAAAGTACTCCACAAGTGGCAAATTGATCTGGCAGAAACATTTTGGTGGGAGAGGTGAGGATCATCTATGGGATATCACATTCGACTCTGATAACAATATCTACGCAGTTGGTATCACATGGTCTCCTGATTTCCCTATCATCAATGGCACATACCCCCAGCATTCCCTGAACCAAACTGATGGGTATTACGTGATCCCTGATGGGATTGTTCTGGAACTCTCAAGAGAGGGGGAGCTAGTATGGAGTACTTACTTTGGTGGGTCAGAGTATGACGATATCAGTCAGATCGAAATTATCGGATCTGAGATATTTGTATTTGGTTCTAGCTCATCCAGTGAAATTCCCAAAGTGAACGGTGACTATAGCGAAGAATTCAACTTCCTAGCAAGCTTCACCAAGAACGGTGAACACAGACGAACAGATATCCTCAAAACTGTCTCAGGAGATTTGCTTACTGTCGAGAAGGTATTCTGGAATAGAGGTCAATTAATTGGAGTTGATAAGTTGTTCTTATACAACATCCAGTTGAATGGTACAGCTAGCGAATTATCTAGTATCTACACTCGTGATAGGTCTGATATGACAGTATTAGGTATTACCGAACAATATGTGTTTCTAGCTACTTCTGCTTTTTTCACTGGATTAGATTTCTACTTCTCGTTTGTAGAAGTACTTGATATCTCATCCTCTATACCCAAAACGGTTTCGAGATTTGGATTCAACTCTACCAGCCCAGTATATATCCCGTCTATCGCTATCGACGGAGATAGAATACTCGTACTTGGAACTTCCCGTTCTTTGGTGAATACACCGATTGGAACTACAGAGAAAGTGGGTTACTTTCTTGCTAGACTTGGTTTATAGGAGTTGCAGAGTGTTTTTATAGATTCGGTAGGTCTCAGTTCCTATGGACTATTTATCAACGAATCGGATTAAAATTCCTGTCATCGGGTTCGGGACATGGGATGTTCGAGGTGAAAAGGGGAGAAAGGCAATAGAGCGCAGTATAGAGAACGGGTACAGACTTATTGACACTGCTTCCTATTATGAGAACGAGGAGATTGTGGGGAAGGCAGTTAGGAATTCAATAGAAAAGGGGCTTGTCAATCGTGCGGATCTTTTCATCACCACGAAGATCTGGCCGAATGAATTCTCAGATCCTGAGACTGCGATTGAGAGAAGTATGTCAAAACTTGGACTTGACTATGTCGACCTATACCTTGTGCACTGGCCCCAGAACTCCATCGATCTTCGAACCCGAGCCTATAATGGGTTGGAGAAAGCCCTTGGGGAGGGAATCACAAAGTACATCGGTGTCTCCAACTACTCCATCGAACAGATTGAGGAGCTCGCGGATCGGTCGAGTATTCCCCCTGCTGTCAACCAGATACACGTTTCACCATTCAGATATCCAAGACCACTGATCGAGTACTGCCAAGAGAATGAGATTGTCATCGAGGCCTACACACCTCTTGAACATGGTAGACAATCTGATAACAGGACATTACGTCAGATTGCGGAAAAGTATGACAAGACCCCAGAAC
>WAMJ01000203.1 GCA_015522385.1 Candidatus Heimdallarchaeota archaeon | reverse complement strand
GTTCAGTCCTTCTACTGCTCGTTGAGACGAGAAGAGCAAGTAACTCATCATAAGTGTATCTTCCTGGAAAGAGAGGGAGGAGGAGTTCAAGAAGTCTTTGCGGATCATCTCCATTGACATGTTCCAAACTGTCGTGGAAGGTAGATCTCACTGCAAGGAACACATCTATGGGGTACCCATGTCTTACGATGTCTCGACCAGTATGTGTAAGCTCATACCGATAGATTTCTACCTCTCCCTCGAATTTATATTCAAGGGAATTCTTCCCGGTACAAACGGTGAGCAAACCTAAGTGCTGAAGTCCACTGATCACTCCCAATCCCTTTAGCCATTTCCTAATTTGCCACAAGTTAAGGTTCAATGAATAGTAATTTCTGAACTTGGTCAGGAAAAGAATTGTGCCTTGACAGGGGATGGATGGGAAAAACGGAGTACAACTACACTGGATTTTATCTCTCATCAATCTGAGTTTGTGGCGAGTAATAGATCCGTTTTCGATTGTATCCAATAAGACCATGGATTCTCCAATAGATGACTCAAATAGGTTTATTGACTGGATTGGGATCCTCAAATAGTGATTCTGCAGAGCAATGTATCCTCCCATATCCAACACTCCATAGAGAAAGAGTGTCTGTAGATCCCTGTCCATTCGCTCCCAGTCTATTGTAGGTATATTACTTAGAATTTCAACTATCTCGACCTCTGTCAATCTCCTAAGCACTCTAATGACGATTAAGCAGATCTCCATCATTCTCTGAACTGATAGAAATATTTCTTCATGGTGGGCTCCGTCCTTGACCTTAACCAGAGTATTATCCGGAAGAAAGAGTGGAGTGAATCTTGTCCAGTTTTTCTGGAAGAACGTATTGGAGACAAGGACAATTGTACTATCGCCAGAAAGCTCATCAATACCATCAATGATCCTTGAGCCCTTGGATCTCTGTAGATAAGTATCATCCCTTAACTCAACCGTTTTATCCTCCATTAGCTGGTCATCATAGTACCGTGGGAGAACGCTAATCCCAGCCCAGTAGTACCTTACTCTTAGAAATCCTAGAATGCCAGATATGGCCAAGAACCGCTCGTCTATGCGGTCAAGAACCAGTATGACCGTCCCTTCCCTACTCACGAGATCCTTAAGAAAGTTCCAGTCAAGGGCTTCCTGAACTGTAAGAAAGGATGACCTGAACTCATCTTCTATGGTCTCGACAACCTCTTGATCACGGCAGATTACATGTGTCTCCAGATCCATGAGAAGATCGTACCTTTCCCTCCACTCGAGCTCACTCAGTAGTAAGTTCTCTGAGATATTTCCTCTTGAGCTAAGGATCTCTATCACGTTAATCACTCCAAGTATCCAATGTCTGATAGTGTCGGTTGGTAAGACGATGAATCCTCGATGTCCTTCTCATTCATTGATTCATTTCTCCTAACCTCGAATAATAACAGGATGGTGAGTTGAACGGTCGTTAATATCATTACATAGTACAACCCCATCGTAGGGTAGAGCGCCAGTGAGGTGAGTCCAATTGAGAGGAGCATGATCATCAGATTCGGGTTACGTTGTATTACTGTGACGAGTGGGAAGATGACCTCTTGCCCGCGAGGTCTGCCCGTGAGGAAGAGCGAGATGATGATCCACCACGTGAATAAAACTGCCAAAATCTTGGTCATACCCAAGTTCATCCAGAGACTGATTAGGTTCTCCGACCACATCCCCAAGAAAAGTGGGAGAAGGACGAAGATATAGCTGGAGTATCCAAGTATAAACGAATCTTGGAAGTCTCCGTCTGTCCTCAGATCAGTTGATCCAGAGACAATATACTTGATTGATGTCCTAGACGTAATTTTGTACCCGAGAGCGGATGCAACGTTAATGAGCAAGAGCCGTTTCGTTATCCCTCCTAAGAAGAAGATCTGGTACAAGAACTTCCGTAGATTATATGTCGAGTAGACCCTGATCCTGACAATACGAAGCATCTTCCCCACGAGAAAGAGGACTACCATCTCAATCACCTCATAGATTGATGGCACTAGGGTAGTAATGGTGATTATTTTGACGATGTACCAGACAATATCTACAAGATCTGTTATTTCGGTAGGATACCACATGTTAGTCACCTCCGAAGTAGTCGTTGAGAGACTGTTGTCCCTCAACCTCCATCTCGAAACGGATTCCTAGGGGTGAGAGGAGGGGGCTGATAACCTTCTGGAAAGTCGTGATGTAATACTGCCAGTCCACTTGGTCACTCCTGATGTGCTTTGGTCGCATGAATGAACATGGTAAGAGACTACCTTTCTTCTCCTCGAGATTGGGGAAGACATTGTTCGTGACCTCGATGCTGAACTCATTACACTTGACTCCTAGGAAGATCAAACCCTGCTTGATCTCATGCATGAAGCTAGGATTCTCCAAACACTCATTTAAAGCAAGAGTTACTGCGGGGGTCTTCTTGTCGTACTCCTCTGGAGATTTACTCAAGGTGAACTGTGTTGCCAAGTTCTCGAACTCGATACTCTGGCTCTTGAGCTGTTTGTAGATCGAGATGACATACTCGAGAACCTCCCGTTTGATCCGCGGAAAATCATCCTCATCAGTGATCGTAGAGTAGATGTCTAGAATACTTGTGAAGGCATTTCTGATGAAAACTGGTGTATTTGATTTCTTCCCCTGTAACCCCTTGACGATGATCCCTCCGGACTTTGTAACACCGAAATAATTTTTTTTCTTATTTGTTAGGAAGAGAACCTTGAAGTCGTAATCTATACCTAATTCCATCTGGTGGAGAATGAGCATCTCGAAGAGGATCTCATCCATCTCGTCCTTGTTGGTGTTGTACAGAAACAGGGAGTCTGTATCTCCGTAAACAGCTATGGCGCCCCTGTCCTCTACAACTCGCTTAAATGTCAGTAGTGCATTCCTAGCAAATGCAGTGGTAGCCTCCGCAGCAGGTGGACAGAACAACGGAAATATTTCCGTTCCTAGCACCCCGTAGGAGGCATTGATGAAGACCTTGAGCGCAGCTTGGATCATATTGTACTGGATCTTCATTCCCGGGTCCTTCTCCTTCTTAGCAAGCTTCTTGTACCATTTCACCCTGAGGTCACGGACATAACCGACGAGCGATGACATTATGGATGTGTGACGACGGCACACCCAGTGTGAGAGACCCGGGACCACATTTTCCCTGCAGATCTTGTGACCTCTCCCCTCACATCGAATAGTGTCATAACCGAGATTCCTCGACTTGATGACACTGGGGTACAGCGAAGCGAAATCGTAAACCACTACATCCCACCACACTCCTGGCATTGGATCGAGGACGATCGCCCCCTCATACTGTTTTCCATCAATGCCTGCAGAGCTCTCGAACCCCCCTTTGATTCTTTGGATATCTTCGTTTGGCGGCATGAAGTAGCCCTTTCTTTGGTGGTTATACGCTACCCATTGCAGTAACCATGCACTTATCGCCCTTCTTATGAGAAAGGAGAAGGTGAATTTCCCCAGTCTCATCAGGAGGATCATCAGAAGCCATATGAGGTAGTTGTTATACTCGAAAAGTTTCTGTGTGATCACCACATCTTTGATCGTGTACCTCACGGTATCGTGGAGATCCATCTCGTCAAACCAGTCGACGTGCTCTACCTTCCTGACTCCAAGTATTGAGGAGGCGATCTCGTCCAATGTGAAATTCGAGTACTTCCCGCCAAAAGCATACAGTCGGATACTCGGTTTCCGGAGAAATTGCAGGAGATCGAGGTGGATAGTTCCATCGAGTTCCCAGTGCATCTTCGCCTCGTTTCGGATCCGCGAGTTAAGCCCCAGTTTTCTCATCCGGTGGTAAATATACGGGAGGTCAAAGCCGTCACCATTGAAGGTTATGAGTAGGGGAGAACCGAGGAGTGATTCTTCGAGGTAGAGCAGAAGCTCAACTTCTGTATTGAAGAATTTGACTTCGAGGGTCTGTGATAGGTTTTCTCCTAGCTCCTGATCCTCCTCTTCAATCATCTTCTCTCTCAGTTTCTTTAGGCTGTCTTTGTCCTCCCTAAGGAAGGATGTCTCATCTAGGATCAGTACCTTACGTATTCCTGAACTTGTGCTTAACCCAACAGCATGGACTGGGTACTCTGCTCGTTCCGGTACTGGGAACACATTCCGAGGGGCTTTGACCTCGATGTCGAATGTCGAGTACTGCGGATTGGTCACCTTCGAGTTCAAGACAGGAAGATTTTCCAGTGCCAAATCAATAAGCTCCGATGTCTCCCCAAGAAGTTTGTGGCGAATCTCACTTAGATCATCATCTGGAAGTGTGATCTTGATGTCATCCCCTACCGACACCCATGACCCAGGGGACAGCTGTTTCCTGATGAAGTACTGGTGCTGTGGTTGTACGCTCATCTCCAGAATCTGCTCTTTTGGAATCATGGGGTACTGGTCAAGAACCTCGACCTCCGTGATCAATTCCTTACGGTGATTTAAGGGGTTGGTCATCTCAATAGTTCTCGATTGAAAACTGCTGAATCTCCGGTTACCGCGTATTCGTATTATATACCTCTCATTTTTGTCCTGCCACCTGACAAGGGATGATGTGGAGGGATCATACATAATACAGTTGAACACACTGTGATCTCGCTCCCAGAAACCATCGAGCAGGAGGAGATTACTGCCCTTCTCAATAACTGGTATGGCACTCCAAGCTCTCATAACATCCCCTCGACTGCGGTGAGTGTGTTTTCAGTATCCTCTGTATGGTTGAGGAAACTAAGGTGGTAAGAAAAGGGGTATATCAGGAGTCCGAGGAATAGTTTGTAATCGAGAACAGGATTTGTCACATGCTGGACAATCAGGGCAGTCTTCACGGTAAGGGACAGGACGGATGAAGCATCTGGTTTGAAGATCACATCCCATTCTGAGTCTACAGGAACGGAGTTGATGAAGAGGAAGACGACCATGATGATCAGCACAATCTGCACCCCCTGATAATCTTCGAGATTCGGGATGAGTACAACGATCATCCGTGCTATGTAAATCAGGAGGAAGAAGGGGATGATCACCCTGACAACTATCTCGATCTCCATCGTTTCTCCAGGGAAGAGAATCCTTCCGAATGAGACAAGTGACTGCCGGAGTCCTCGAACCAAAACCCTGAATGGCTCTTGGATTCTCCCGGGTACAAAAATCCCAATAAGTGTCCCCAGGATGAGACTTACAAGGATATTTAGAAAGAAAATATTGACAATCGAGAGAAGTGTCACTCTACTATCACCTTGAAGTAAGTACTTTCATTATCGAACTCGATATTTACGCACCTATCCTCGGTCAGGAGGTACGACTCCATTCCTAAGGGGTCGAGGTAGAACTCTTCCAGAGCTCCCTTTTTCTTCTGCAGTAGGAACCTTGGAACATATGCTAGTGCTAACCTGATAAGGATGACAAAACTCAAGGCTAGAACGAGGGAGGTTTTCATGGTCTGGCTTAGAACAAACCTCGACAAGAGATAGCCTGTACCGAACTGTAGGAAGTAGTTCTCGTAGAATCTGCCGGACGATTCATCGTTCTCCTCCCTGATTTCATTATGGGGTATGTGCATGGGCTTTGAGATACTGTCCTCTTTGGTCTCTATCTTGAACTCTCGTGGATTCTCCTTCACAACGGGGACATTCTCGATGGTACTGTCCACTACTGCGTTCTTCATCGTGAATGAATGGGGAGAAACTATTAAAAGGAGTGGAGATATGTGTGAAAACTAATACTTCTGGAGAATTATATTCGGGACCATGAGCTTGACTTCCTCCCTAAGATTCTCCTTCTCATCATCTCTGATATTCCCCTGAAATCCACGCTGCATCCGGTAGATATGTCCAAGGCTGAAGGTGATGATGTGATGCACCCTCTCGGATCTGAGGATCTCGTCTCGGAGAACGCTGTCCGGGATCTGTGCTATAACTTGTTCCTCCTTCACCCTCTCAGAATACAGTCCTCCAAATACCTCTTGAAACAACATGATTATATTGTTGATCAGAGCGTAGTTCTTGAGATTCAGGATACTAATAGTTCGACGTTCTGATTTCCATGTGTTCAATCTTGTCTTGAGGATTCCTACCTTGTCGGATAATTTTGCAGAGATATCTGTTTTGTTGACCAACATCCTCCCCCACTCCAAAAAGAGTTTGTCTACCAACGGTAGAATGAAATTCATGTGGTGCTCGGTAGAGTCTATCATCCCAGTAATCTTGGTACATTCATCCTTGGACATTAGGCGTATAACGTTGTTTGGCATATGTTCTGGCTTAAGGTGACACCCGAGGAGCACGAGCATGTAACGTGCGTACTCATCCAGAGATGGGACCAGGCTTGCAACATTTAGCCCAGTCTTGGCTAGGTCAAACTCGTAGAGTTGCTTGACCTGTGACGTAGACAGGCCGATCTCCCGCCGAAAATCCAGTTGATCCTTCAGTTGCTGGAAGTCCCCCAGTGTGAGATTTGATGCTTTGAAGAATAATCGGTTGGCGAGAGGTCCCTTAGCAATTCGGAAAAGTGGTAATCTCAGGATATTTCTCTTGAGATCCACTGCTTTTTCACTAAGCTCAACCCCCGGGAGGTTCCTGAGGAAATTCCAATGGGATTTCTCATCGGGTTTAACTTCGATAAAATTGAACTCTGATAAGGGCTCTGCTTCTTCTTCAACAGTCAGGATTGATATTTTATCACTGTTGTTCACGCTGTTCTCATCCATATGCTCATCTATTTCATCAGAGGTCAGTTCCTCAGTCAGAACCTCCTCCACGATTTCCTCTTCGAATTCATCAAAGATCTTCCTATGATCCTCACTGGTGGACACGTCACCCGGTACTACCTTATCCATCTCGGTACCCCTGTCTTCTACTTCTATGAAATCGAGGTTCGGATATACATCTTCTTCGTCTATTTCATCATTAGGGTAAACTGTCAATATCCTGAAAGTATTGGATGTGAACCTTCCATTGGCCGTAATCGGATCTTTGAAGTACAACGTAGGGGACCAGAGACTGCTCAGGGCCAGAGCAAGTGGTGACACCTCCTGATCTGTGACTATGTGAGCGTACGTAGCCGAGTGAATATGAAGGAATATATTGCTTGTATCGACCATGTACTCTTCCTCCTCATGTCCAGTTACCATCCCGAAATCGAGCTTGTCTATATAGTCCCTAATCTCGGAGTATGGAGTTTCAAATTGCCTATAGAACCTCACAACTTCCATCTTCCTTTCTTCTACGTACTTCTCTCCCGCCGTGGTCAGGTAGTCTAATTTGGAATTCTTCGTAAAGCCTTCAGCAACCGAGGTGAGTAGACCCCGTTGCTTCATCTCTCCCACTACCATGGAGTACTCACCAGTCTCGATGTAGTCCAGTTCCTGTATCGTGTTACACCCCCTCATGTCAAGGAGAATCTTGATGATTTTGCTTTCAGTCTCCAACCTTCTGAAGAATTCATCCGAGTCCTCTCTCATGATGTTCTCCTCTCTTCTACCCTGAATCACCGATTTGTAGAATCTATCAAAATCATTGGCGTACTCATCCACCTCGGTGATGGGTAAGATCACCTCTACTTCTTTTACCTGCTCCGGGACGTAGGGGGTGAAATTACCATTCATGCTATTGTCAACCGTGATCGCGAATTCCTTCCCGTCAACTATGAGTATGGCATCCTTCACAAATTTCGCCCCTAGATCCAGTGTGGGTTCGGTCCCAACAACTTTGCTTGCCATGACAAATCGAGACCCTGAGGAGATCCCCAGAAGTTGCTCTAGGATAGGAGGATACCTGTCTCTGTAAGTTGATCTAGTCATGAGATGAGTGAGCAACTGGTCGTTGATAATCACGAGATCGTATTCCATCCCTCGTTTCTTCGCGAAGAACATGAGAAATCCCAACGCGAGGTAGGTGTCAAACCTCCCAAGTTTCGGGAGATTCGTTCTCTTCCATCTTAGTTCTTCTATGGGATCTCGACCGTCCTTGGAGTCAAGTACCTGTAGGGAGTTGAAGGTGTCAAACAGGACGGAGACGAGTTGTCCGAACTCATCCCTCGTACCGTGACTTTCTTTGTTGTCTCTGACATTGTAGATCCTCTCGGAGAATGGCTTATTTTTCAAGACGCCTCTCCCTGAAATCTCCGAGAGTATGCTCCTGAAAATTCCGGGAGTGATCTTGATCTTCGCCACACTTTCAACTATATTTGAGAGGAAATCTATGAGTGGGGAGTTATCGATGTCCTTGAAATTTCCAATAAGGTTGAATCTAAGACTGTCGTAGTCTATCGTATGGAATTGGTCATACCTCCTGTCCTCCGGAAGCTCACCTATCCATAGTACCCTGCCCTCGTATGACTGGAGGATATGGGCATAGTATTCCTTCAGACTTTTTTTATTGCCCTGGACCCTGAGAGCTCTACCTTGGTTTAGGAAATACTTATTGGCTCTGGAGGTTAGAATATATGGTGATGAATTCTCAGTTGAGAGAAAGTTCAAATCTGGTAACTCTTCGTGATCTTCCTCAAGAGCCCTACCTGAGAGCGCTGAGAGAATTCGATTCACCCCTGCCGAAGTAAAAAGAAGCCTATTTTTCTTGAAAAAGCGATTGGGCAAGAGTATATAATCCTCATTATCTTGCATGAGCATTCCATGATCTACACGAGCAGGGATAAGGAAGGATGGGACGTAGACCTTGTCCCTTGTACTGTCGGTTGTCCTCCTCCAGACGACAATCGCCAAGTACTTTCTTCGCTTCCAAGTTTGCAATATAATGTTAACTCTCCATCCAATCTCTCGTAAAGACTGGCATTTTGCAAGGATGGAATCCTCAAAACTTCTCTTTTGCAAATTCAGCAGATCTGCTTCTGAAACTCTGACCCCAAGATAGCTAATTATTCCGTTATTGCCTTCCTCTGGTTTGACACTGAGAAGCTCTGTATCCAACGTTAAAGTGTAGAATTCTAAAACGTCATGACCTAGGATGACGTTGTTTGTAGCACTCATTCCTTTCTCCTCCTGTAGGAGACAAAGTAGAGGCCCCATGAGAGTAGGATTACCATTACTGCAATGTCCTGAATAGACATATCCAAGTCTGGAATGTACGGCCGGCTCTCCTCCTTCAGTTGGATGAATACAGATAGGGGTCTGGCATTGCCATATGCGGTAGCGTCCACTCTCAGTACATTCTTATCATACAGTCTCACAGACTGAAGCCTAACCGGGAGATTCAGAATCTTGTCGGTGATTACCAGTGTCTCCTCGTTGTCATTCAATCCAACTGACACCTTATTCTTTCCACCTGTATCCAGGGACAGTTCGACACTAACCTCCACATCTGCAAGAGTGGAAGAATATGAGATAACAGGAAGTACCAACTCCCAATCCGCAGAATATCTCTTCTCAAAGTATTCTTTGCTATCAAGAAGCTTCAGTGTTGGAAATGCCTGCGTGTCTACCGTGATATTCCCATCCCCATAGAACAAAGTGTATCCGTTGTACCTTCCTTCTGAGATCGCCTTCACACTGTCCCTAGCCACCTTGTAAAGCTGTAGATAGAGACTTACACGCACTCTTTCCTCGAACTCGTAAGATCCGAAGAAACGGACGGTGATATTGGTATCCACGTATATCTCATCTACAAGGGTTTTCCTTGTGGGAGTAATGCTAACGGACTCGGTCGATCTGAATTCTAGGATCAACCTGATCCCGACTGACGCGTTGGCCTCGAAATCAACCCAGTACGAGATAGCGGAGGATCCATCCAGTCTAATTGATGAAAACATAAGGTACTCACTGGACGAGTCGGAGATTGTCAATTCTAGATCATCCAAGAATATGTATCCGCTAGCTCCATCTGTAGCAGTCGTCATAACAGGGACTGATGGTAGAAAAAGAGCCAGTACCAATATTACACACTTATTTCTCATTAATATCACCTCAGTACAACTGCCCTCTCGAAGCGAAGTCGAGAAAGAACGCCAGTAATGCAGATCCCAGGAGGTACTTAGCGATGGTCTTTATGTTGTTGATGATGTTCATGAGGACAACCTCCGAGTGACCTGTTCCCAGTGTCCGTCCTTCTCAGTATAGTCATAGATCTCCCTACTTTGGTAACGTGTGATGTGCGTCCTCCACCCATCCATTTCCCTACAGTGCTCGGATAACTCCAGCGCTAACTTGTTCACCTCACCATGATAGGTATGATCATTCACCCCTCTGATCTTCAGTTTAGACTCGTCCTCCAAGAATTCAGGTGTCCAATACGTCCTGAGGTACAAGGACATTTTGTAGCCCGATGACCTTGCAACATCGTGGATAATGTCCATCAAGGTTTTGATTCTGCCCAGAGCCTTCGGTTCAAACTCACTTTGGACCGCATGGTAGTTGCCATTCTGGATATTCTGATAGATCTTAGTAGCCTCCGTCCAGACGTCCATCTCAAATGTACGAAGCTCAAGCTTCCATCTCTGATCCACCTCGTCTTCCACCTCTTCAAGTAGGCGTGCCTTCTCGATTAAGGAAGGAGTATACCCCAGATCGTCCACCACCTCCTTCAATCTTCTTGAACGATAATCAATTCCATACTTGGAGACGAAATCCTCCTCAAATTCAGTGAATCTCTGATTATACACCTCTTTGAATATATCATTAGCAGTTTTCTCCTTAAGGTCATCTGAGATGTAGTACTTCAAGAAAAGTTCAGCCAACTCGGGGAAAATTAGGGAGGTTCCTTCTGGTAATTTTGGCATCTGGTACTTCAGAAATAGTGACAGATGGTCAATCGATGAGTAATATTCCTTTGGAACGAATCTGACATTCCCTGCTCTAATCCTCATGCGTATTTCTGAAGCGGGTGTGCCCATGGACAGGTGGTAGGAGTAGAGTGAATGGTAGCTACCGAACCAGTATATCGGGAGATTGTCTATATTCTCCTCAATATGTTCCTTAGCTGCAAGAATACGAGCTCCGTGATCTCCTAAGTAAAGGTTGACCATTCCCCCTTTTGAACCAGGGGGTTCTAGTCCTGACTTTCCCAAGAGTCGAGGTCCAAAGATGGTCCAAGCTACCCAAAGCATCGAATCTGATTTGAGTATCTTTGATACCGAGATTATTCGATCAGTCTTTAGAATCTCACGAGCGAATTTCAGAAGATAGTTAGCTTGTTGCTCAATCCATACCCCCTTGTTAAGAGGGATGTATTGTCCAAAGTTTTGAATTGTCAATGTCTCATAGTTCAGATTGACAGAAGCAAAACGAAGAACTGGTTGTTTTGTCTCCAGGTTCATGTCCTGCTTCAATATAATGGTCGGACGATCGCGAGAATCCACCTCGGTTCTCGCATCTTTCAATATCCTCTTCTCGTAGACAGAGAGAGACTTCTCGAAATTCTCCCAGGTAAATGAGTCCGCGAGGATCACTGCGTTCTTGTTCAGAACCCACTGTGTGACAAGGAAGATAAATCCCTGTGAAGGAGAAGGGAGCTCAGATTTGAATTCTATGCTTCCTTCATTGATGAGCTCCGTCGGTATAGGTGACTGCTCAGACTCGTCATCTTGTTTACTCATCTGGGTCTTCTTCTCTATTTCCTCGGAGGTTACTACCTCTGGTGTGGACGTAATCATGATATCCGAGCCCTCATTTGCAGATACGAGAACCATCTCTTGGAGTGGTGACTCAATGATTTTCTCGATATCATTTACTGTAGTGACATTTCTGTACAAGGTAGATAGTTCTGGGTAGTTAACCCTGATTCGATAGAATTTACGGGTGAGTCGGACGGTCTCTTCATCGTCAAGACCGAACAGGTTTCCGACCAGACGAAAGCTCGGGAAGAATTGGGATTGCCATGTTTCTAAAAGCGTTATGAAAGCGAGTATCTCTCCTCTTGCTATAGGTCCATTGTCCAGAATACGGTATCTGTCCATGACATTTCCTAAAATCTTGAACTGGTTCTCTATTGGGATATGGATGGTTGCATTGAACTTCTGCAGGTAGGTACTTGCTTGTTCTAAGACGAGTAGGCGTTCATTCTGCTTATTGTTGAAATATCTATATGCTATCACCTTCGCCTCAACCAACTCCGCTTTACGACCGAAAAATGACTTTGATTTCACCTCCAAGATATCCTTGAGGTTATCTAATTCTATTTTGGTCATCTTCCGTTTCTTTTGCTCTTGGAAGATCGTGATAAGGATGTGGAGTAGGTACTCAGTTAGGGTCGAAGTCTTAAAATAAGAGCCTCCTGACTTCTCCTGAACGAATCTCATGAACCTTGGGTGGTAAAAGTACTCGTAGGACTCTATAAGGGAAGAGAATTTGGTGCCCTTAATCTTCTTAAGGATCTTGTCTATCTTCTTGTTGAATGCAATCTCGTCCTTGTACTTAGGATCAGAGTTGAGGTAATTCCTGATACGTTCTGCATATCTCCTCCCCCGAAGCTTGGAGAGGGTCTCAAATTCGTGGTACTCCAGTCCCCTGTACCTTCCATATGCTCGCATCCTAACTGGGAGGTTGCTAGGGTCGCCATAGAACTCGTGGGAGACTAAATGATCTTCCGTAGTTTTTATACCATAGTTGTAAGATGTCTCTTGAGTGTAAACGATTGCCATAAGTACTTTATAGTGCCAAATAGGCGTGAACTCTGCTTGTGGTAACTACGATATTCGTAAATGATTGGTTGAGACTTTAACAATTGTCTTTCCCCACATTTTATTATGAGTTTGACTAAAATATCATATATGTTATTAATATTATCCATATTTTGAAATAATATAATTTTCTGTGCAATAATTCGAATTATGATTATCCGCAATAT
>WAMJ01000202.1 GCA_015522385.1 Candidatus Heimdallarchaeota archaeon | reverse complement strand
GGATGAACTCGGATCTCCAGAATTCATCGATCAGTCTTATTGGAATAACCAATGACCTTCAGTTCAAGCACCTGATGGATGCAAGAGTGAGGAGCACCTTAACAGAGCGAGAAATTACCTTCGACCCCTACACAAAACCCCAGATTGAGCGTATCATTAAGGAGAGGGCAAAAGAAGGTTTATATGACGGTGTACTTTCGACACCAGCCCTTAACAAAGCTGCTGCTGCTGCTGCTCAGGAGCATGGAGATGCAAGAAGAGCTATAGACCTAATAAGGGTTGCTGGTGAATTGGTCGAAAGTGAAGCACGAGATCAAATTACAGAAAAGGACATTGAAACCGCCCAAAACATAATAGAATCGAATGCGGTCATGGAGGTGACAAGATCTCTACCACTCCAAGCAAAACTGGTTTTGATCAGCACAACTATCCTTGATGAAAGAAGAGAGAAGGGAGACCCAATAAAATCAAGTGAGGTCTACGAGCACTATGTCGAGATATGTTCAAAGATAGGGATGGATTCTTTGACCCAGAGACGGGTAGGAGATTTAATTAATGACCTAGATCTTTTGGGGATGATTTCCACTAGTGTTGTTAGCAAGGGAAGATATGGCCGGTCGCGAGTCATCACGCTATCTGTTTCACCTAGTGAGATCAAAAGTATCCTCTCTGTTGATCCAATAATAAAATTGATCCTTGAATGAATTCCGTCCCTTTTATAACAAAATGATGTGTTTATCACGGAATGGCAAAACCCCACATAAAGTTCTCAAGCAAGTCAGTACTAATTGAGAAGAGTAAAAAGAATGGGTTCTTAATCATCACCTTCAGGCTTCAAAGAGGGAAGGATAAAATCGATGTCTCCAGATCATTTGAAAAGTTCATTGAGAGATGCATCGAAACATTCCAGCTAACCACCATAGAAACATCACGAGAGACCACACTCTTGTACATAGGAAGAAGTGTTAAACTTGATGACGACCTCCCTAAGGCAATATCTAAGCTTAATACTGATATGAAATTGATAAGCGAATCCCTGTTGCCCCACGAAATTTCCGCAATCCCTTATTCAGGATACCATTTCAAAGGAAAGTATGATCGAATGGTAAGTAATCCGACTGTAAAGAAGAAATCAATTATAGTACATTCGTACTTTGGGAAATCAATTTATGTGAAAGTGCTTGACTTGAGTAAAATAACTATTTCAAAGATAAAAAAGGAGACCATAGGTGCAATAATTAGAGAAGGTTGCACAAGTCTAAGGATCGCGATGATTCAAGGGAAGAAATCAAACATAAGAGCAAGTATATCAATTCAAATACAAGCCAATGAAATGTCTACTCTAGAGATGCATGAAACGAAGATATTGAAGATAATGAAAGACTGTCCAGAAATGTCAGGAAAAGTGAAACTAAACTCTATCTACAATATAAGGTATCCATGGCGCGTGATATTAGGAATATTGGATTCAACGGGTAGCATGGCAACTACTAAGAACTTACTATCGGTTCTACCATCATTCTTCCCTACAGAAGAATCGGTTGAAAAACCAGAGAATGAAGTATATAAAACCAGAGTCAGGGGAGGAGAGAAAATAATGAATGTTAAAACCCAGAGCCCGATATCAGATAAACTTAAGGAAGAAACGAAAATACATCAGATTTTTCAGAAGTATAACTGGATAATTTCCAGAGACAAGAGAGGGAAAATCATTGCTAAATGTAACAACTTAGAAGTAGAGATTAACGCCCCCACGGGGATTTGAACCCCGGTCGAAGGAGTGACAGTCCTCCATGATGGCCGAACTACACTATAGGGGCAAGAGCGTACAATAACAATAAATAAGTCAGTTGATTTAAAATTTTTGTAAGGGTTCAGACTAATTGGGTAAGAGAATTCTATAGAGAAATAAATGACACAGGATATTCACTGTCCCCGGACTAAATATTGAAAGAATATTTTTCAACTGTGTTCAGGAGGAACACCGTATATGCATTGAGTAAAATTCCTTTTGCAGCGATACCTCGCCTTTAGACATCTATTCCTTTTCCAGAGAGTATAAAGATATAGGAAACTACACTAGCGCATATAGATGCTTGATGTGTAGAATGAGCAGTGTTAGGCGGAAAATGGATTTTGACCAAATGGACACCTTTATTCCCACGATATATTGGGATAGAACACTTTGCATCAGGACACTTTAGGTTAGAGAGGTTTAGTCACAAATTTAATGTGTCGATACACCATCACTGGAGTTTTTATAGAGAAATTCTCAGTCATTAGCGATAGAATGAGTTTACTAGCAAGATTATTCTCAAAGAGAAAGAAAGTAAAGTTGGCCAAGATAGTTACACTTGGGACGTCTGGGGCAGGCAAGACCACGTTGATTAGGTATCTTGAAACAGGGCAAGAAGTTGAAGAAACCGATACGACACTTGGGATAGACATTAGGAACAAGGGGGTGAAAATAGGGAACTGGAATCTTTCTACAATTGATGTCGGAGGACAGGAACTCTACAGAAATGCACTGTGGGGACTCGCGGTTACGCAAGCCGATGGCATCATTTACGTAATTGACGGGACTATCAAGGCAGATCGTGATCCAGAGAAGTTCGCAAAATCAAAATTGAGCTTTGAGTACATGCTTAATATCATAAATGGAAGAAAACCTATCCTTGTCCTAATTAACAAACAGGATTTAAAATACATGCAACCGTATAAAGTCAATGAGGCAATAGATATCTACCAAGTTAACCAAGAAACAAGAAATAGACCCTTCTATGTAATATCTGGATCTGCAAAATTTGGCGAAAATATCCAGTTAGGAATGGAATGGCTCATGGAGAATATAGAGTCTCTTCACAGGTGATAATCTTGCAAGAGCTAAAGCTTCAAGTCTATTGTCCAAAGTGTAAGAAAACTTCGTGGATTGAGGTATCAATGGATGAGACAGATGTAGACCTAGCCCCTAGTGGATTAGGCGTCCCATTACCAAGTATGAAACAGATATCTGGATCTGGTCTGTACAGAAGAAGTCTATCACATGGAGATCACATTCTTCTCCTCGAGATCGACAATAATGGGACTGTACGGAAGGAACATGTGGTAAGTTTAATCTCAAGTATGGTCGAAAATATTGTCGTCCAGACAGTTGAGAGGATACTCCTCACGGACAAGATCACAGATTTGGTTAATCAGAAGATGTTATATATCTCGAACTCAAGGTCATTTAGGAATTTTTTCAAATCTGTGCTTTCCATCCTGATGTTGAATATTGAAGATAAGGCATCATTTCGATCGCACGTTGAAGAGGGTTGGATTGAGATTGCCTATAACAAATTGAAAATTATTGAAGGTAGTATTGAGAAGGCACTGGTAATTGAAAAGGGGGAAAAGGTTGCTAGTCTGACAATAGATCTTGGGAATTTGGATGAGGAGTATATGATCAACGCTTTAGGAAATGTTCATCTCCAAGATTGCAACATAGTCATCGCGTACAACTCTAGGCATTTGGGTAGAACACCAACTATCCTCCTTAACAATTTCCTCATGAAAGGCCATAGCAATATCTCTCTCTTTGATTATGCCACAGGACAGGGGCTAAGTAACATAATTGATGCAAGTTTTGAAAGCCTACTGCACAGAGAGTTCATAAAATCTTAATCCACAGCGATACAATTCCTTCCAACAATGTTTCACAATATTAAGATAGTAGATATTAGGAGAAAGGTTGTGAAAATTGTTATTGCCGACAAAGTTTCAGATTACCTCAAGGATCATCTGACTGGAGCAGGATTCAATGTCGTCGATGTGTCTATGCAGAAGGACTTGTTACCATCAGAGATCAAGGATGCAGATGGTCTCGTTGTGAGGAGTGCCACGACCGTGGATCAGAAATTACTCTCATATGCAGAAAACCTCAAAGCAATAGGAAGACCAGGGGTCGGCCTGGACAATGTGGATGTTGAGGAATGTAAGAAGAGAGGGATCAGTGTATTCAATAGTCCAGAGGCCCCATCCAATAGTGTTGCTGAATTCACAATAGGCTTGATTATCGACTTGGCCAGGGGAATCAGTTTTGCCCACACCGAGATGAAAAAAAAGGAATGGCCAAAGAAAAAATATATTGGGGTAGAACTGTCTGGTAAAACTTTGGGAGTGATTGGTACAGGCGCTATTGGATCGATTGTTGTCAAAACTGCATTGACCCTAGGTATGAATGTAGTTGGATACGATGTCATTCAGAACAAAGAACTAGAAGGATTGGATGATTTCAGATACTGTGAACTGGACAAATTATTTCAGAGTTCTGATTTCATATCATTGCACGTACCGCTCATTCCCCCAACAAAGCATATGATAGATGAAGAAGCCTTTGAAAAGATGAAGAAGGGGGTAATGATAATTAATGCCGCAAGAGGCGGTGTGGTCAAGGAAGAGGCTCTGCTAAAGGCAATAAAAAGTGGGATTGTCACTAGAGCTGCAATCGATGTATTCGAAACAGAGCCGTTACAGAACGAAGAACTACGAAACAATGATAGTGTGATACTTACACCACATATCGGTGCCAATACGAAGGAGGCCCAATTTCGAAACGGGAAAATCATCGCTGAAAAATTAATTAAGTTCTTCAGTGCATAGCAGCATTCTTCAGAAAATTCTTGTCCAGCTTTCTTAACTCATTTGTTGACAATTCCCTATCAACTAATAAATGGTTCAGCGACCTCAAAATTCGTTTACCCTCTTCGTGCTTATCTGTTCTGAAATACTTCTCGGCCATTTTAAGAAGTGGTACTGATACCTCTCCATAACAAACTCCTTCCTGTAGATTAACAATGCATTTATCTTCTATCAGATCAAGTTCTACTGAATGTTCGGTTAGAGAGGAAACTCCATGAAGGTTTTCCACACCACTCAATGACTCGGAATAGACAACTCCATTTACATTTTTCCCATCAAATATTCCGAGGATGTCTGATAGAGAGATCAGAAAGAGAATAATTTCTAGTTGTTCACCAATGATGACAACCTTCCCTCCAGTCAAAATTGTGGATAGGAGGAACTGTAATCCCTTAAGAAATCTAATCTGGTACCTCCATTTTGGTACACGACTGGGGTTAATTCGAAAAATACTCTCGATTATGCTATTTACGGTACTTGCCGACTCCTTATGGATTCTGTATATTAT
>WAMJ01000201.1 GCA_015522385.1 Candidatus Heimdallarchaeota archaeon | reverse complement strand
TTGGAGTTCTCGGAGAGATTCTTATCTTTGGTCCCCTGATCAATAGGAATGCTACTCCTCTATCATTGATGGTGGCCTCAATTGGGTACGGTATTATCATAAGACAAGTGATTCAGGAGATATTCACTGGAGTATCTCAAAGTATAGCGATAGTTTATCCAAAGGAGTTCACTACGTGGACAGTTGGTCTAAGATCGCTACCCTTCATTGGGACTTTCTTCAAAATTCTGTTTGAGAGAAATACGTCTGTCACAATTATGAAGGGTATTGAAGTGACCTTCTCACAGAACCACGTCTGGGGCATGATTGTTATGATAATTACTGTCCTTATCCTTCGTTACATTTTCAACAACACTACATTGGGAATGGCGATGAGAGCGACATCCGACGATGTGGATCTAGCGGAAATCAGTGGAATTAACACCCGTGCAGTAATTCTGTGGTCTTGGTTCCTCGCGGCAGGTGTCACTGGAATGGGTGCCCTCTTCTTGATGGCGAGCTCTGAGGTCAATCCAACGAGTGGTTTCGCTCGTCTGCTCATCATCTTTGCAATCGTGACCTTGGGTGGTTTCGACTCATTTGAAGGTACATTGGTCAGTGGCTTCATCATCGTTGCAATGAAGCAGTTTGTTAGCTTCTTCAATGACCAAGTTGCGACGATAGGTGGCAAGAATGAGACTGTGAAGAACCTCACCTTCTGGTCTACCAGTGGAGACTGGAGCAATGTCGCACCATTCACAATTATCATACTTGTGCTTATCCTGCGACCACGTGGACTCTTTGGATTGGTTGATCCAAAGTCAAAACTTTAGGAGGTAAATACTATGCTATCAAATAATACAATATGGCTAATAATTCTTGCTACACTAATCGTCATTCTCCTCCTGATCAGATTCCTCGGTCAAGATATAGGGGAGTGGTTCAACTCAATGGAACAAGACACTCGATCAATAGTCCTCGCGTCGATCCTCGGAATACCCGTGTTGACGTTGTATCTCATCCCCTATTTCACGGGAGCTATCTCGGGTACAAGTGCGTTCTTCACAACTTTCAGTCAGGTTTTCATCTTTGCAGCTATTGCATTGACGCTCAATCTTGAGGTCGGTTATCTTGGACTTCCAAACTTCGGTAAAGTGGCTTTCATGGCTGTTTCAGGATATACTTATTATTTCGCTTACTCCTATATGTTCGAGCAGTCTGGGAACATGGTATGGTCAATTATTTGGGCAGTAGTCTGGGCGATGATCATTACTGGTGTTGCAGGAGTTCTCCTCACCCTTCCATCTCTTCGTCTGAAAGAGGATTATTTCGCAATAGTTACGATTGTCGCTGGCGAGATTTTGAGAATGGTGCTTATCAATCAGCAAGAGCTTGGAGGTGCTTCTGGTTTTGCCCTATCCGTACCATTCTTCGTGCTTTTTGATCCCAATGAGAACGCCACCCGTATGGATCTTGACCTTACCTCGACTGGGATATTGGTTTTATATCTTGTTCTGATTATTGCCCGTGGGTTCTGGGTTAACAATGAGCAGAAGAAACACATGGAGCCTGACCGTGCTTTCCTCCTGACCTTGGATAAATCGGTTACATTTTCACTTGTCCTTGGCTTACTCTTCTCACTCTTAAACATGGGGTCATATTTTGGTACTCCTTCTGTTTCCCTTGATCTCTTCATGCTATTTACACCTTACGCAATTCTTGGAATGAGGAGTATCGTTACCCGGTTAGGTACGGGATCCAAGAATATTCTTGTAGCGGGTGCAGTCGCTCTTGTCCTTGAGGTCATAGTATTCTCCGTGTCGATGTTGATCCTCAATCAGGCTACAGTTCAGTTACCCTATTGGTACCTGATGCTCATGTCCTACTATGTCATGGCTGCAATCTACCTCGCTCTAAGGGAGATCATCACCTCCCCATTTGGTAGGACAATCCGAGCGATAAGAGAAGATGACACGAGTGCTACATCGGTTGGAAAGAGTCTATTCATGTATCGGTTGAAGGGACTAGTTATATCCAGTACGCTCACCGGTCTCGCGGGAGTGATATTTGCCTACAATATCTTCACAATCACTCCAGACGCATATCTTCCGACAATTACGTTTACACTTTACATCATGGTGATCATTGGTGGTACCGCGAACAATAAGGGTGTGATCTATGGGGCTGTATTGATCCAACTTCTGAAAGTTGCAGCTGGACGTTTGCTTAAGTTCCGTGATCAATTCCCCTACTATCCATGGACCGAGGGTCAGAGGATAGACCCTAGCAACCTTGCACAGATATCAATTGGGCTGTTACTGATTATTTTCCTGGTGTTCTCTGCTAAGGGTATCTTCCCAGAGAAACAACAGAACAACCAGAAGTACCTCGATTACCTCTACCTCCTTGAGGAAAGTGAGGAGAAGCTTAAGAGTAATGTTGTTGTCCAAAGCCTCATGAAGTTCACTGGTGCTGTTCTTCCTAGAGGTGACCAGATCCTTGAATTATCTGGAAGCTCCGAAGAGGTTGCCATGGGAGAGTACATCTTTGATGCCGAGGATGTGCATAAGAATTTCGGAGGTGTGAAAGCACTTAATGGAGCCACTGTCATGGTAGAGAAGGGCAAATTGACCTCTTTGATCGGGCCTAACGGAAGTGGGAAGTCCACCTTCTTCAATGTGGTCAGCGGATTTCTTGACAACGAGGGAGATGCGGGTAAGGTTCGTTTCAAGAAATCTGACATTAGCGAACATGACCCTGAATCCATCTCTCACATGGGAATGGTCAGGACCTTCCAGCACACACGCAATTTCCCCAAGTTGAGTGTACTTGAGAACATGCTTGTCTCACCTCAAGATCAGGTTGGAGAGTCGATCATCTGGGCAGTCCTTGGAAAACCACTGTGGGAGAGACAGGAGGCGAGATACGTCAAGAGGGCAATGCACATCCTCAAGTTCCTCGAGATTGACCATGTGGCAGACCACCTTGCAGACGAGCTCTCTGGAGGTCAGCAGAAGCTACTTGCAATTGGAAGGTTACTAATGACTCAACCATCACTCCTGCTCCTTGACGAACCTGTTGCAGGTGTTAACCCCACCCTCGCGAACAAGATCTTCGACAGGATCGTCGATCTCAAGAATACGCAGGGCATAGATGTTCTCCTTATTGAGCACAATATGGACGTCGTCATGAGCTTCTCAGATGAGATCTTTGTCCTCGCTGATGGGAAAGTAATTGCTCAAGGTGACAGCAAGCACATCCAGGAGAACAAGATGGTGCTTGACGCCTATCTCGGAGAAAGCCCAGACGAGGCATAAATACTTTATCCGAAACAATCTCTTAAACTCAATATAGCCATATGAAACGTTAACTCTGAAATATTATCAATCTAATACTTGATTTCTGATAGAGATACTCGCAATCTAAATGAATTTTCCTAGAATACTTCTCAGGATGCCAAAACCCTTACTATCATTACTGCCTTCTCTGAAGACTTGATCATATACAACAGCCGAGATAGTTGAGCACATCGGGTCGATCTCTTCTGGTGCCTCGACGGTGTATACATCTTTGAACGCAAGGTTCTTCTTCATGTACAATTCCGTGCCATCGAGTGATGCCAGTGCCATGTTAGCCCTCCTGACCTTACCTTCGAGCACCTTGTCATCCTGTATCAAGGTGAATTTCTTACCGAAGAACCCCTTGATGGTGTAGGACGCACTGGGTTGACCTTCATCCATTGGAGTTAACTTCCAAGAGTTCTTTCTCATGTTACTGCTCAGTTCAGCTATTTCCTTCTCTGAACTGTCGTAGACTTTGAGCTTCGCACCTCCAACGTTGATCATCTTTCCCTTAACCTTGTAGAGAAGTTGCTCGTTTTCGTCAAGGATATCATAGGTGTCTTTTCCTATTGACAGATTTTCCTTTACTTTGTATGTAGCCATTGATTAGTAATATACTCTCTGATTATAAATTTTTCTCGACGTTAGTCGATGTTAGTAAAAATATCTCATAAATTGTGTACTGACCCAATCTAATCAAGATGATATTTAGGAATGTTGTCCACGAGCTCCTTGGCAACCTTAGAATAACTCCGGATAAGACCTCCCTTCCCGAGGTTAATCCCGCCATAGAACCTAGTCACAAAGAGGATCACATTTACCAAGCCTGAGTGCTCAAGGTGAGTAGCGATCATCCTGCCTGCTGTACCCTTGACCTCACCGTCATCTCCATCATCTTCTACCACATTCCCATCCATGAGTATCCTGAATGCCCACGCATTATGGCTGGCTTTCCTGAACTCTTCAGACACCCTTTCACGTATCTGTTTCACTTCTTTCCTACCGCTTACACTGTAGATTGAAGCAATGAACACAGATTTTTTGAATTTGAACTTCGGTCCTCTATAACTTCTTTCAATGCTGTACACAAGGTCAGATTGGTTGCCATCTATTCAACTTCACTATTTCTAGCAAGATACGTCACTAAGAGGACTACTGCAATGATAACCGCGATTACAATTACAGATGAGTAGATTAGAGTGGATTGCTCAGGATATTCTGATGCCAGATAATAGGAGACCATCATGACTATGACTGCGAAACTTGGTGAGGCTCGTTCGGTCTTAACCCATGAGGTGGGCCTCCTGTTTTCCATACCATACACAGGGATCAATTGTTCTAATAAATCTATGGTTCAAATATACATATCTTGAATTAAACATATCTATGAATATGTTCAAATAATTATATATCTATTAGTCAAGTGATTGACTATTGTAGTCGATAGTTTATTAAATGTTGCTTCCTACATAAAAGTATGAACATTGTAACAACACGAGGGGGAGTGACCCTTGAATTTGATGGGAAATCCTCCACTGAGGAGAACTTCTGTAAACTCTGTGGCGAGAAAGGAAAAAGAATTCTTAGAGAAACTTTGGCCAATCACCTCCGGCCAGCTTATTGGACGGATATTGAGGAAAAAGGATACTTCTTTTGTACCAACAGGGACTGTCCAGTTTACTACTTCAATCCGGGAAAGCAACTCTATTACTCAAAAGATGAGGTTCAGAGCACCGTTATGCACAAGCTCCCGCTGAGGACGGAGAATCGTCCTGCGTGCTATTGTAAGAATGTTCTTGAACAGACGATTATCGATGAGCTCTTGGTCAAGAAATGCTGTGACAGCTTGATTGATATTCAGAATTTCACACAGGCGAACACAGGGAAAAACTGTAAAATCACAAACCCAACTGGACGATGCTGCGGTAAGCAAATCAAGGAGATTATTGACTGGGCAAAGGAGCATAGAGACGATATTGACGCCCCACTTCTTGAAGAAGC
>WAMJ01000200.1 GCA_015522385.1 Candidatus Heimdallarchaeota archaeon | reverse complement strand
CCTCTACCCGTACACTCCCCCCCTTAGTACTCGTGGACATGTTTGTCGAATCCAAGAAGCAGCTAAGTGAGCACGTGGAATACCTCAACAAGATCAATGTTTTCCCAGTTGCTGACGGTGACACCGGCATCAACATGCTGATAACAATGGAGAAAGTTGTCTCGTACCTTGAAGATACGACTGATACATCTCTCTCCTCGCTGACAAAATCACTCATGAACGGAGCTTTCGAGGGTGCAAAGGGCAATTCGGGCATAATTCTCTCCCAGTTCCTCATCGGTCTTTGTGAAGAACTTGGGAAGGGAGAAGAAATAAGGTTGGAGTTATTCGCTAAGGGGATGGTCAAGGGTGCAGAGCGAGCGTATGGCGCTGTTCTGAACCCCCGTGAGGGGACCATGATCTCGGTAATGAGAGACACCGCTGAGAGTGGGATTACATTTGTGGATAACTGGCACGACTATCTCGATGCGACCTTTAATGCAGCTCAGGAATCAATTAGGCGATCCCCAGATCAATTAGCTGTTCTGAAGAAAGCAGGTGTGATGGACTCAGGCGCTATCGGCTTTCTCTACATCTATCAAGGGTGGATCAATGTTATGTCAAAGCAGCTGTCTTCCTCCGACATATGGATCCACGATAGCTCCATAGACAAATCTGAAGGTTCTATCGATGGTATTGAATCCTCAAAATCCATCGAACATCGGTTCTGCACTGAGAGTAGGTTCTCCTCAAAGCTTCCTGAAGAACAGGTCCGATCACTCCTCGGGAACTTTGGAGACTCATTTTTACTTCTCAAGAGTGGACAGAACGGAAGGGTTCTATTCAAAATCCATATCCACACGAACACTCCCCTCGTGGTTCTCCGGACACTGAAATCCAATGGTGAGGTACAGTACTTCAAGGTGGATGACATGACGGTTCAGACCCTTAGCTCTCACTAAACACTTTCCTGAAATCAACTGGAGGATAACTCTGTCGGTTCCGCTTGAGCTGCCTACTGGGTGGGCGTGTCAAGTGCCTCTGTGCACTCGCTGATGCATAGTAGGTGACTCCTTGTACCAATTTTGGCTCTACCTCCGTGATTTGTGGATCCCATGTCTTCGAAGAACAGGACTTGCACTTATAGCCTTTGAGAAAACCTGCACTAATCATCCTTTTGCCACAGGTGCAAAGGGGAGGTCTCCGTTCTTCCCGAGGGCTCAGCTCAACCGCCATCATCTGCTCCAGACTTACGGTGTCCTGATCCTTACATGCACCGTGAATGTAGATGATGTCCCCTTGTCTAAGATGCGTTACAGCCCTCGCCAGTTGCTTGGTCGGTTCGAAACACATGAGGGTGATGTCCCTGTCATCAAGTCTTACCGATACCTTGACATGACCACCTTGATGTATCTCGGGTTGACCCGATACCGTGCAGAGAGAAGAGATTACCCGGTAACTCTCCATTTCTGACTGGGGTCGGAGGACGTGGGCATCGGTTGCCTGATTCGTCTCGAAGATGGTGTAGCTTTCCACCTCCTCACCCAGTTCCAACTTCGTGAAGACCTCAATAAGTGCATGCGGATTATCTCCCCTAATCCCAAAATAGACTGGATCAGGGCCACTCGGTGCTATCAGCTCCCTTTCCTGCTCGAAATCGTAAGTGGAGAATGTTGCCCTCGGGTACTTCTCCGCAATCTCCCGTACATTGGAGACAACCCTCTCTTTTCCCAGATTATCTCGTTTCCGGTACGCAATGAGCTCGTACGTCTTATCGAAGCTGAGGTCTGCACAAATTGCTGCCAAGGTACCAATCAGTCCTCTTGATGGACTACCGAGAATTGAGTACTCGTGGTACACACCAATATAATCTTTGTAGTCTAGCAGTCTGTTTAGGGCCACTGTGTAAATTGAACTATCTGGGAATTTATTCATCAACAGTGCACATGGTTGTGCCTGCTCTGGTTCGATTCTATTCTGGGTATCCTCGTTGATTATTTGCTTGATGGTATCCTCTAAGTTTTTTCTACTCGATCTGCTCCGAAATATAATTGCAAGGGCACCGTTTCCCCTTGTCTTGAATGGGACATTCGGGTTGAGCCTGATGAGACGAGGGTATCCGACGATACGACATCCTGTATTGCGAAGATGGTCTATTATCCGTGAAGCTGTATAGGTTGTGCATCCACCTGATGGGCCGTCTGTGTCATCGATAGCAAGATACCAAGTTTGCAATGCAGAATCCAGAGTTATCCACCCCTCCATGCGGAATTCTCAAGTATCACTGATGATGGTTGTTGCGCAAAGTTAAATATTGTCCAAACCTCATGACCATTGAACATGAGTAATCCAAATGATACGGAGAAGTCACAGTTTAAGGCTTCATCTATAGCTGTTCTCATAAGTGGATTATTCGTGTTCGGGGGATTTGTCCAGAACGGGGTCATAGGCTTCTCAGATGGCTCAAATATCTATCAGACCCTTGTACCCATCGCCATAATGTTCTACCTGTTAATACTTCTAGGGTTGTCTCTAGCTGGGTTTAAGCTCAAAAAACATGAGATGATCGTGATTTCACTCGTACTCACGATAATTCTGTTCTCATTTTTTAACCTGGCACTAAAGCCCAATTTCAAAGTTAAGGATTCAACAGGTGGTGATCAGGGTGACGAAGATTTAATCACTCGAACATCCACCCAAGTAAGCAGTGAGGCCTCTATAGGCTCGACCTATTCGGTCACGATCACGAGTAATCAGCTCTCCCAAGAACCTGAAATTGTAGGGGTGTTTCTAACACAGTTTCAGCTGTTCATCATCTCGATTACACTTGTGCTGATGGTTTTCATCCTTATCTTTGTGTACTCACGAAGCCTTGGCAATAGGATAAATATCAGATTTGTCGATGAGCAGACGTATAAAGCAGAGTACTCCGAACATCAGAGTTCAATTATCAAGATTTACACCACGACCAGCTTCAAGCTGGAAAAGCAGTTCGGGCGAGCGCCAAATTGGTACTCACCAACACATTTCTCCAATGAGATAAGCAAGAAGACAATTGCGAGTTTGGCTAGTTCTTGGGAAAGCTTGACCAAACTCTACGAAGAAGCACGATTTGGAAGAAGAGAAGTTACGATCGAGGACGTGGAGAATGCGCAGGACCTCATGGCTCAGATAGATGGATTGCTTGAGCGGTTGAGGAAAGAGATGGAGGCAAAATAATGGATCCCTACGACATCCTCATATCACCGTACAGATACCTTGGACTCATCTGGGTGATCAACATCCTCCTTTTCTACTACATATTCAGGACGATTGCCTACTGGAAAACTGTGCCCGAATGGGAGCCTGTAGAGACCAACGTCTCATTGCGGTACAGGCAGGGATTCATGACTCACAAGTACATAGTTGAGCTCTCCAAGCATAACCCCGGTGGTCACCCCGTGAAATTTGTGGAGTTTGTCCACAAGGAGGTACTCTTCAATATCGCCTTTGCGCTTGGTATCAAGGTCAAAGATG
>WAMJ01000199.1 GCA_015522385.1 Candidatus Heimdallarchaeota archaeon | reverse complement strand
GATGTCACAGATGCCACACCAAGGCTTCCCACAGCGTAGTTCCCCAGTTGCTCTCCCACTCCTTCACCCACGTACATCAGCCCAGAACCCAAGGGTCCCAGTAGTCCTACCGACCCGTCCATGACGATGATCGTGTCGTGGAGTTCGCGACAGCGAGTGTAGTACTGTATGTTCTCGTAGCTCGTGTCGATGATCTTAATTCCTTCCAGTTCCTCGATACCACTACGCTCCCCAGTGAGTGCAGAGAGAGTAGAAGCGACTGTCACGTCACCACCAATGAGCTCATCCCGAACCTGCGTACTTGTCCTCCCTATGAACGGAGCGTGAACTGAGTTATCGTCCATCGTCCACAGCTCCACCTGCTCGAATAGTGGAGCAAGCAGATTGAGACCGACTTCCCTCCCCGGGATGGGGACGATACGCTCTGCTTCGAGATTCAACATTTTAGCGATGGTCTCAATACTCTCCCAGTAGATATCCTGAGCACGGGTGTCCGCGAGGTTGCCACTCTTGTGCATACCACCTACACCGTCCGCAAGCAAGTTGGTCATCCCCTCTATGCACGTCTCCGGTTGTAGACCCATGGTCATCGAGTCGAGGTACGTCCCCAGTGAATCAAGTTGTGTGAAGTCGTCTCGTGGTCTCACAGATTGTGTCACGCTGAATTAATTCAATAAACTTGTCATCCCGTGAAGGGCCAGAACCTGTAACCCGCAGCCTTCTTTATCTTCTCGAGTTCGTTGAAAACCTCACGCTCTGCAGGCGTTAGGTCATCCATGAACTTCTGGTAAATTGAGAGACCGATTTTAGCCCGGAGGTCTACGTACACTTCGTCTCCCTCGTGGATCTGCCGTCCGATTGTTGGACCCTTGATTGAGACCGCTACTTGCATGCCCGCAGTCGCCTTGTTGATGTTCTCGTTGTTGTACTTTATCTGGAGAATAGTTCCGACCCTCGAGTTATTCTCCTTGAGCAGAACGTCCTTGGGCTGAAGCTCACCTGCAAGGACTTCCACCCCGACAATAGCAGGCTTGTTCTTCCTGAACACCATATTGGGGAGTAGCATAATCTTTGTAGGTCGCTTGATAAGTCCCTTTTCTGCACGCTTAACCTGCTCCACCATGTCGCCATACCACTCGAGGAAACCATCTACCAACCCGTAGATGATGGGATCCTCGAAGATTGGGATGCCCTCGGTAGCAGCCATCTCCTCTGCCTCTTCGTTGACTTTGACTCCAAAGTTGAGGATGGCCCCGTACTCTGGGTGCTCATTGGAAGTTATCACAGCACTCATGACATCACGCTTGGAGATATCTCCCACATCAGCGCTTCTGATCGGTATCCCCTGCTCGCGGAGCATGGCAACAAGTGCTTCGAGCGACCCTAATGTATCCGTACGGACTACAACACCGACCTCGTCAGTCGTGACCTGGAATTCAGAGAGCTCCTTGGAGATCTCCTTGGCGAGCTCTTTGGCGTGTTTCTTGTCCTCTGCGACATAGAACGGCGCTCCAGCAAGGGCTTCCCCAAACTCGGGACCGGTGATTTTGACACCTGTCGCTGCATGGGCCTCCTTGACCTTGATGAACTTGTCGCGGGGATCCCGCATCTCGTCCAGCTCCTTCGGTTCGAGCAGCGCCCTCATCTTGGTGATGATGGGGCCGTTTTTCCCACCGAAGACCACCATGTCATCCGAGTAGATCGACCCATCGTAGATGATCACGTCGAGTGTCGTCCCCATACCCTGCTCCTCCTTCACCTCGAGGATCACACCCTTAGCTGGACCGTCGGTGGTGCTCAGCTTCTTCATGAGGAACTGCTGGGTTAGACCAGCCATCACGAGAAATAGGTCCGGGATGCCCTCTCCCGTCTGAGCTGATGTCGGGATGATGGCGATACGCTTGGTGAAGTCCTTCACCTCGGTGTACAGATCCGACTCGAAACCAATCTGCCCCAATTCACCCTGCACTTCGTAGATCTTCGTCTGCAGGGCGGCCACAGCGTTGGCAGTCTGCTTCTTGTAGCTCTCCACAAACGACATGCCCTCGTTGCCCTTCCACCCCGCCAGCCTGTCGATCTTGTTTGCCGCGATGACGAAGGGGACTTTACTCCTCCTCAACAGATTGATGCTCTCGAATGTCTGCGCCTGAAAACCTTTGGTCAGATCCACCACTACGATCGCGATGTCAGCTACCGACGCTCCCCTCGACCTCAGGTTCATGAAGGCAGCATGACCGGGTGTGTCAACCATCAAGACCCCTGGGATCTGCAGTTTCACCTTTCCACGGTGAAGAACATAGCTCATCTCCTCTATCGTCTCCGCTGGAAAGAAGCTCGCTCCTATGTGTTGGGTGATACCTCCAGCTTCCCTGACCTGCACGGCAGTCCGACGAACTTTATCCAGTAAAGACGTCTTACCCGAGTCCACATGTCCCATAATTACTCCAATCGGTGACCTTGTCCTCCCTTCGCTCTCTGACATTCTATGTCCTCAGACGCGACAGGATATTTAATTATTGTAGTTGTTCTCACCGCGGGTGCCAGTGGATTCTTCCGCTGGATTCCATCAGTGGTCTAGTTATGTGTGATGAGATCTGAAAATGTCACCCTGTTGAACTAAATATAGAAGTCTCTTGTGATCAAGCTTTGGAAGTATCACTTTGCTGAACTGGATTTCTTGATGGGTTTTGGAATATCCACATGCTGAACTAAATATGCTAGTCTCATGCGAGGTGAAAATCTCAAGCCAATTTCCCAATAGATCCTCTTACTAAAGCCAATTGTACTGTGAACTGTATGGAACCTACTCTACTACCCACGGTTGCCTGATCGGATCCCAAGAGACCATCTCTTCATCGGTGAAGTAGATCCCAATCTCGTAGGTCGCGTTTTCAACACTGTCAGAAGCGTGGATCAGGTTCCGTCCGATGTCGATACCAAAGTCTCCTCGGATCGTGCCAGGGGTGGCATCCTTGGGATGCGTAGCTCCAACAATATTCCTCGTCTTGGCAACCGCATTAGGACCCTCGACCACCATCGCAACCGTCGGTGCAGAGGTGATGTACTTCACCAACGAAGGATAGAACGGCCTCTCCTTGTGAACAGCATAGTGCTTCTCAGCCATGTCCTGCGTGACCTGCAGGAACTTCATCGCTACGAGCTTCAGACCCGTGTTCTCGATTCTCTTGATGATCTCACCAATGAGACCCCTCTGTACTGTATCGGGTTTGAGAAGAATGAACTCTCTTTCCATGAATCGCTCTGTAAATCCAGATATAAAAGAAACCCTGTTGAGATCAGAAGGCACCATATCGGCGAATTTTATCTCAACCCCCCTAATTCCCTGTATAACGTCCAGAATCTGAATTAATCCATAATAATCTCCCGATTTTTTAGTTTCCTCTTATCAAGAGCCATAAGCCTTAATTATTTGATGTCTCTCAACTGTATTAGTCGACTGACCCAAAAGCCAATCTGGGCAATTGGGAACACGACTATGAGTTGAGAGAAAAAATGGCAATCGACGAAGACTTTAAGGACAAGCTGGAAGTAACCGCTAAGGACGAAACCTGGGGTTTTGATATCTGGGGCGAATTCAACCCACCAACAAAACTCGGAATCCACGGATCAAGAGTAGCAGTTGACTTCGACATCTGTGTGGGCGACGGAGCATGTGTTGACGTATGCCCTGAGGAAGTATTTGAGTGGGTAGAGTACGAGGGACACCCCGCATCTACAAAGAAGGCGGCACCTGCTCGCGAGGACTCATGCATAGAGTGCCTTGCTTGCGAAGACGAGTGCCCCGTAGTTGCAATCAAGATCTTCCCCGAGTAAGCAATCCTTAGTTCTATTAGTACATTCAAAATCTGTCTTATTTATAGTACACTTGATATTCTTCACAGCAAGTACTCTATACACTATAGTTCCTTACGAAGTTGACCTGACTTGGTGTCTCGAGTGCGCATGGTCTGATCCTTCTGACCTCGTCGATTGCATCGTCTGCAGTCATTCCCTCGAATTTCATGAGCCAGAGGGCGAGCATGGTCCCAGTTCTTCCGCACCCTGCCCAGCAGTGTACAAGGACTGGTTCGTCCTTCTCCAGTGCCTTCTCGGCTATTTGGAAGAAGGTGTCGACGACGTCCTCTGACGGAGTTGAGAAGTCCTCGATTCTGAGGTTGTAGAGATTTATTCCGTCGAACATGTCCATGTCCTCATACTCCTTCATGGTGAGGTTGAAGACATGTCTTATCCCATTCTTCCTGATATTGTCTACGATCTCCTTGTTTGGGAATCTTGATCCTGCCAGTTTTCCTTCTCGTATCCAGTATGGGTAGTTCACATCTGGTGCTGAGCGAGCCTGTAGATAAATGTCCGCTCCGATGTGTATTATAGGGTGGAATGTCAGATGTATCCGAGGTTTCGGATGGACTCTCTTGACATCTTGCTGGAGTCCTCCTTGAGGTACTTCGTCATCATCCTGAAGTTGATCTTCTCATCTGCGCCGCAGGTGCATCTGAGGGAGTACACGTCCTCTGAGTGTATCCCATCGTGGCGGGTGTATGTCCTGTGCTCTGCTATGCTCATCTTCTGCCCGCAAGTACAGGTGTAGTTCTTCATGAGGAGTAGGTGGTCGGCGATGCTCTTTAGTCCTGTCCTGAACTGTGTGGGATCGGGTGCTGGCGTTTCCCTCCTGACCGATTGCATTGCGGCCTGTAGGTTCTGTATTAGCTCTCTCTGTGGATCGAATGTAAGGGACATGAGAGACCATTCCCCTGATTCTATAAGAGTCCGTATGTCTTCGGGATAATATCTGGATAATACAAAGGTGTTGACAAGTGAATTCTTGAATCCGATCCGTGGTTCAGATATTGCGTGAGAGGTGCCTGACGATTGTTCTCTCGGAGAACATCCCTATGAGCTTGTCGTTGTCATCGAAGATTGGGAGACCGCCATACTTGTTCTTCACCATGTCTTCGATGGCTGAGATCATCTTCGAAGAAGTCTTGGCGCTGTGCAGTGGTGACTTTGTGAGGAATCCAATGTTGGCAGACGTGAGGAAGTTGGGGTTGGCCATGATTTCATCACGCTCCTTGGCGACAAGGTTAATTATATCACTGGCAGTGAGTACACCAAATGGCTGCCCTTCCCTGAGAGACACTGCCCTGTGGGTCTTGTGCTCGATCAAGGATGAGATTGCCTTGTCTATAGGGGTGGTGATGTCGAGGACGTGGTATTCCTTCTCCACGAGGTCACGTGCATCGTCGATGACGGCATCTTCTCCTACGTACCTTCCGGCCAATCTGACAATGTCTCTCTCGGTGACAATTCCCGTTATCCTGTCTTCCTTGTTTCCAGTGACAATGAGGGATCCAAAGTTCTTCTCCGACATCAGTCTGATTGCATCTGCCACAGTCTTCTCTTGGTGAATTGTGATGGGGTTCTCGACCATGTAGTCCGTGATCTTTGCCTTGTATGCCTCAGGTAGGCCGAGGTCATTGATGGCTTTAAGCAGATCAGTTACCGTCAGTATACCGAAGATCTTTCCGATCTTGGTAATTGGTAATCTCCGAAATCCCTTGGTACTCATAATTAAGAAGGCGGATTGCAGGGTCCTATTCGGTGCTCCCGCTGCCACTTCATGCCTCGTACATACGTCCCAAATTTTACTTTCTAACAACTTTCACTAACCTCTTAAGTTCATCTCGAATGATGTAATACGTTCCGATAAAAGTCATCTTTAAAATCAATTTCCCTTTTATGGGGGAGGATTTCACTCTTTCATTCCCGAAAATCACTCCCTTTTCTCCTTTTGGTGATACTAATATGAAAGGTTATTTAACCAGAATATTCAAGCGTATTAAATAACGGGAAGTATGCACTGATGGACAAGAAAGACATACCATATGAAATCTCTCCAATGCTGCTCGAAATCGTGAAAAAGGCCCAAGAGGATGCCCATATCACCCCCGAGGAAGCAGAGCTGATCTCGCGGATCCAGGTGGACATCGAGGCGCTCGAGGCTGAGATCACGGAGGCGTATCACCAAGGTGATGAAGACGCCCCGATCAACATATATAAGGAGAAGAAATCGTGGGTTCTCGAGAACGCCCGCAAGATAGCCCTCAAGGACGGCAGGATCTCCGAGGACGAGCAGGCAATCCTCGACAAGCTCTTCGAGAAGCTGGAAGAGTACCAAATTGACATATGATCCCAAATTCGTTCTCCTTCATCGACGACTATGTCGCTGGCTCGGCCTATCCTTACACCATAGAGCAGGTTGAGGGGTTGTACAAGCTCGGCATTACTGATATCATTACCTTAACCCCTGAGTCACCAAAAGATTTGGTCAGGAGATCAGGTCTCAAGGTAACTGTTCACCACTTCCCGACCATGGGCAAGCCACATCCCGATGAGATCAGACGTATTCTTGACCTCATCAAGCACGGTAAGAAAGAGGGGCGGAAGTTTCTGGTGCACTGCCAGTATGGGCAGGAGAGGACGGGTATAGTCCTAGCATTATACCTTGAGCAGAAGCTAGGACTGGATAAGGAGGAGACGATCAGACACCTGCACAAGGTTAGGCCTATCTCCTTGAAGTCGATACAGTCGATTAACTACTTCAAGAAGCTCAAGGTACCTCGATAGTTGAACAGTAAGCTGATATATATCTAGAATTTAGAGGAATTCAGATTGGATTTATAATGGAATTATTTGGAATTGAGATTATTTATTATGG
>WAMJ01000198.1 GCA_015522385.1 Candidatus Heimdallarchaeota archaeon | reverse complement strand
CTACTTACACGATCCCTATATCGAACTTGATCTTACGCCAAACCGGTGGGTTTCTAGACCACTAGGGTACTACTTACACCTGATGGATTCGCCTCAACATAGTTGCAGATCTCGGTAGTTTCTAGACCACTAGGGTACTACTTACACCATCATGTGCACAGTCTCATTGTACACGTGTTTCGTGAGGTTTCTAGACCACTAGGGTACTACTTACACTGAAATCTAGGTTTTCGCTAGTAGACCAAGTGTTAGGTTTCTAGACCACTAGGGTACTACTTACACAGGTATCCACAAGTCCTCTACTCCCCTCCTGTGGCTTCCTGAGAATCATCACTCCCCCTAACCTCCAAACCGTGACCTAGTTTATAAAGGTACGTGATTCACAGGACAAATCCGGTCGGGTTCTTATCAGTACCCATTTGCGTTACCTCTATTCCTTTCGGGCTCTTGATTCCGTAGAAGATCACGAAGTCCTCGGTCTCCTCTATCAGCTCGCTCAGTCCGGACTTCATCAGCTTGAGCTGGGCGGGTGAGAGCTCACCATGGAAGACAGAGTTTTGCTTCCAGTGTAGCCACTGCTTGAGGTACTTATGGACCTTAGTGACGCGCTTGACACCGATGTCATAGACCACGATTACGAACATGATGCTCACTCTGTGTAAGGACGGAAGTTCTTCTCACCTAGAACGGTCTTGACCAGTTTGTGGGCGTCAAACTTTATCTGTGAACGGTAACTGACTTTCTTCTTCCCCTTGACGAGAGAATTCAGCTCCTCCTGGAAGGCATTGAGAACATTAGTAAAATATTTCTTCTTGAGCTTGATCCCGTCTTGTTTAGTGAAGGAGGAAGACTTTATCTGTTTTCGGTTCACAAGCCTGAATATCAGCCTGTGTACCACTAGTGGTTTGAAGTACTCTGCGAGATCGAGAGCAAGCGAGTACCTCCTGTTCATTGGGTCATGGAGGAAGCTCACGGTTGGGTTGAGGTATGTCTGGCTTATCATCGAGAGTGTGGAGGTGTACAGCAGAGTGTTCAGGAGGGAGATGAGGGAATTCATCTCGTTCAGAGGAGGTCTGAAACTTCTCCGATCGAATGGGAGGCTGGGGGCTATGGGGGTAAAGCAGGTGTAATAGGTCTTCCAGATATTGGCCTCTGCAGCCATGATCTGTTGGACATTGGTCACAGGGATGTGGATATCCCTCAGGCGGTCAGCAGCCAAGCGTATGGTATCGTCCTTCTGCATGTGCTTTGAGAGAATTGTTAGCATATTCTTCCGGGTTGCATCGACGATGGATGCTGCGATCTCTGCTCTGGCGACGGGATCAAGATGGCTCTTCACCTGGGCAACCAGCACCTTGCCACTGACCAGATCCTCTTTGGGGACGAGACTGGAAATGTGTCTCCCGAAGGCGTTGTAGAAATGCACGGGGATTTGTTTCTCGCTCAGGAGACCTATGACACCAGATCGAATAGAGACCTTACCGAATGCGTGGATGTCTCGTATCTGTGCGATGGGCAGGGCCTTTTTCACGTCCTCGTTGTGGAACTGGACTGTACTGTCCTTCCTTGAGAGTATTCCATTGGACTGTATGTATAGTGACATTTTCATCATGTTACACCTCACAAAATTCCCGGTACGCACACCCCTTGCAGTAGGGCTTCTTTATGTACTCGGGTATGTTCTCCATCCTCGCTATCCTCTGGATGTCGGAGATGGCATTCTCTAACACTCGGATGTCCTCGTCCTTCAGTGTCACGGGAATTCTTTTTCGCTCCTTGGGGATAGATATCTCTCCCTCTACGTAGATACCCTGCTTGGACAGTAGGTAAATGTAGTACTGAAGTTGCCGTGTCGTGGGCCCGAGGAGCTTGGAGCTCTTCTTCACCTCGATGATCTTTGAGGTCTTCCCAGACTGGAAGATGTCGATCTTCGAGTCTCCGATAGTGACCTCCCTCTTCCCCCTCTTTTGCAGGGACTTCTCGTTTATCAATCTCCCGATCATAATGTTCTCGTCGTCCTGAATCGGGTCTATGTGGTTCATATAGAGCCAAAGCTCACGGTGACAGGTGAAGTAGTACTGGATACTCGTTCCTCCAATCCTCATATGTTCACTCATTTCTTCCACCTCATATGGGATCGAGCGAGTCTCTGTCCTTGAACCGGACGAAGCCTGTCACAGTGTTGTATGAGTAGTAGATCCGGTCTCGGGGTAGTCTGTACAACCAGTTGTGGTCCTCGAGGTCGGGTACGTCCCTCACAGAGACATTGATGATGTACTCGTTCATGCGTGGTCTCAACTTTGCAAAGGCATTTCTCCTATCCTTCCAGTCTTTCATGGCACGGATATCTATGTACTGAGCCCAGAGATCTTCAGCTTCATCGTCCAGTTCCACGAACACAGGGTAGGTGATGTGATCCTTCTCTATGAGGTGGAAATCCCGGGATAGAGTGTGGAGATCGCCTTTGCATAAAGACTCCACAATTTCCTTGCTGGAGGTGTTCTTCCCCTCCTTGATCCTTCTGAAGTATTTCTGTAGAGCACCCCTATAGTCCTTCTCGTCGATGCTTTTACTCTCCGTGAGTAGATTGATCGTCGCGTCGAGGAGGATAGAGTCATAGACATATCTCGCCAGCAGGAAGTTCCTATCGGTGTCCCTCAGAGGTATGACATGACATGGGTTGTGGACAGAGCCGGAGTCACTCCTGTTGATCCTTCCCACGCTCTGTATTAGGGAGTCAAGGGGTGCAATATCCCTGTACCCTGCCTCGAATGAAAGGTCAACTCCAGCCTCTATGACCTGCGTGGAGACAAGTATGACGAATTGATCTGATTCGTCCAGCGCACGTGTGACCTCCGAGATCACTCTTTGACGTTCCTTGGGGATGAGACTTCCGCTGAGGTAGAACATCTCTGCGTCTGGAAAGAGCTTCCTGACATCATGGTAGACGACCTTCGACGAATTGATGGTGTTCAGGACGAAGAGGAAGTTCCGACATCTGTCAAAGACACCTTGGGAGCTCAGAAATTCGACAAGATCCTCTGCTCTCAAGGACCTTTCACTGAAGATAATTCTCGTACGGTCAAGGAGGTTGAAGGTACGGAGAGCAGTTGAGCTTACGGAGTCAAGAGAGCGATCCACAATACCAGGGAGTGTTGCAGTCGACATGAGAAGGTAGGAGTTAGTATACCTGAGAAAGCGGGGAACAAATTCATTGAAGAGACCCCAGTACCTCGGAGGATACGCTTGTATCTCGTCCACGACGATGATGGAGTTCATGAACTTCGAGTACTTTCTCAACCTGCCTTTTTTGACCGTGAAGAGGGAGTGGAAGAACTGCACAAAAGTAGACAAGATGATCTCACCGTTCCAGCCTTGGATGAAGAAAAGCTCCTCATTAGGGGTCAGATCCTCGTTCTCTTCACTGCTGAATTTCACCTTGGCTAGGTAGTGGTGCTTGACCAGCTCGGTGACATCTTCCTCTTCCTGATTTAGGATGTCCTGTAGAATCTGGTGGGTCTGCTCAATGATTGAGGTGAACGGTAGGATGTAGACCACACGGTGTTTCTGCCCCAGTCTCTTTCGCAGGGTAAACGCCCAACCTAGATTAGACAGGGTCTTCCCGCTCCCTGTCGGTGACTCAAGCGACAGAATCCTCTCACTCAGATCGAAGTTCTGAGCGTGGGCGACGACCTCATCGAAAATATGCGGACGGGACTCCCTGATGTTGGTGACCGATTTTGGTCTTGAGGGACCGAATTGGTTGAGGTAATAGTCCTCCAGAACCTTCCAATAATCCTTCATACACCTCTTGACTACTTCTCGCCCCATGGCATTCACCTTGTCTGATTCCTGTAGAAGGCTATAGAGGTAATTGAGCAGGATTGTGACTTCGAATGAGGTCTCGGTTAGGTTCTGGGATGCGCATTGGTTCTTCACCTTTCGCCACCATTTCGAGAAATCCCGGGTCTTCTTGCTGAGTTCTTTGACCTGATCCGCGTTTAGAGACTCAAACTGTGACCAAGGGGGTATCGTAAGGTGTGTAATATCGGATACCTTCTTGATGATCTGATCTTGAAGAACAGGGTCGATCGATTTGAGCTGTTTGTTTAAGACCTGTTTATCAGTCCAGAGCTCATCTAATGCGTTCTTAAGGTTCTTACGCTCAGTAACAATTCCACTTAAGTCGAGGTGGTGCTTTCTCACGACAACCGACGCTATGAACGCGAAGAGAACCCGACGGTTCTTGTTGAGGCAGTCGAAGTCAGGGCTACTTAGGACTGTCCAGAAGACGAAGACTGAGCCGATCTTAGCGTGTGCCTTGAGTGCCTTGTTGACATATTTCACATCTCTAATGTACTTCTGGAAGTACAGTGTGGATTTACCAATGTCATGGAGTGCGGCAACGAGCCGAGCGAGCATCTGGAACATCTCCATCGAGCACTCGTCATCAACGAGCTCAAGATGTGGAATACCTGTTTGGGACAGAAGGATCATCATGTTCTCGGCAGTCTCTACAAGATGCTGGGAGAGAGGAATTTCAGGGTGTGACCAGATGTCATCAGGGGTCTTCACCGCGATCATGTCACCACACCACTATCGTCTCTCCGCTCTTGGGGTCTTTCAATGCGGTTGCGAAGTCATTGACCTTCCAGTCTCCCTCGACCTCGGTGCCTGAGATATCGACCATGATCTGGTGGAAGCGATAACCCTGTCTGCTCTCGTCGAGGTACAGTGCGAATCTCTCCATCACGAGGTTGTTGGCGGGGGAAGGATAAATCGAGAGGTGATCCATTGGAAACATAGACTTGGTCGTCAGCTGACTGTCTTCCTCGATCACGTTATAGTCGCTGACCCCGAAAAACTCCACATCTGCAAGAAGTTTGGCCAGACCAAGAGATGGTGGATACACGCACTCGTGTGCCCTTAGCATTTGCTCCAACCGATCCATCAGATCTGCATCCTCGTGGGAGAAATAGATGATGTAACTGGGGTCCCGTATCATGTGGTAAGGTACGATATTATGCTCCGTAATGCTTCTGAACGAGGAAAGAGTCCTGCTCTTGATCTTCAGACGTTTCAGCGGGATTCTCACCGTTGAGGGAAGATGATCGACCTCAAGACCTATTCTGCATTTTGGAGGATTGAAGAGCTTACTGACCTCATCTCTCTGGACTCCCAGAATCGCTCCGATTATCCCAGCTACCGTGTGCCTTGGGGGTACCAAGTATGTGGCAGATGAAGATGTGGTGTACCGTACGCGGAAGTGCGCGTAGTCGCCCGAGATCCTGAACTTCAGTATCCGCAATGTAGGAGCCATTAATCCATCACTCCAAGTCCAGCATCTTGACTGTGAATTTCTTCTCATTCAGCTTGTTCTCAAGCTTGGAGCCGGGGAATTCATTGCCTTCGTACCTGAATCTCAGATCCTCGTCGACCATGAGTTCGATGCTGTCGATCTTTTCTCTGTGCTTTTCAAGAGCAATCAGGAGAGAGTCGATGTCAAGGACGAAATCGTCAATTGAGCGAATGCTGAAGTCGTCAACGTCCGAGTTAGAGACGAGTTTGATCTTGCGATCCAGATCGCTCATTTGGAAATTTCCTTCCTTGTACTTCAGAACGAAGAGGAGCCTTGGGGTCTGCCCGATCTTGGATCTAGTAATTAGGTGCTTAGTTCCAGTCCAGATACCACTGTACAACAGATCAAGGTCATTATCAGAGAGCTCTACTTCCTTACCTCGGTGCTCGTTAACCACACCGTAGAATGAGATGCAAGAATAAGGTAGAATGTATTCGATCCTGAAAGAATCCTGCTTGTTGCCCTCCTGGCTAGGGAATGCAGCAGTTCCCTTGATTCTCTCCACGTTGACCTTGTGCAGCGACCTTCCCATTTTGAATTGTACCCCTCCCGTGTGGATGATAGAGTCTTTATTGCCACCTTTCGTGTCCAATTTGATCTTCATCTTGTCATAGTCAATTGGTATGGTGCAGCCGAATAGCCGGACATCAATACAATCTCTGATGATCTTCTGATCGATCCTCTGCTTTAGATCACTTTTGGTTATCTTTGCTGGGAGGTTGTCAGGTAGGAAGTCTACAGCTCTGGACTTGGCGTCTTTGAGACCACCCGATTCACTGGGCTTCTCAACGACAAAGATCTCTTTACCCTCGATTTCATGGAGGTAATCCCGGATTGTTCGCTTCAGCCTGACGTCTGAGACGAGGTTAACTTGCGTCTCTGGATCTGTCCTTGGCTTGTTCTCATCGGCTGGATCCCCATTGGGGTTGCAGTACGATGCATCGTAGATGTAGAGTATTTCTCTTCTTTGTTTAATCATTGTTTTCACCATTTTTCTTCTGGTAGTTCCTCCAGACTACATTTCCGTATGAAAGTCCTAGTCCGAAGGAGAAGCTTATGTCCTCATTGGAGAGACGAGCTCCCTCCTGAATGAAGTAGTGTGAGGCGAGGGTCTCAAGTCCCCTTGTCTCGAATTTGTCTTTCTTGTACTCAATCAGTTTACCCATGGCATCTGTGAAAATCCGCTTGATCTTCCGAGGACCCAGACGCATACCGTCTAGTTTCTCGTAGAATGGCTTGGCTTTGAGCTGCTTAAACTGCGCTTGACCAACTTGGTGGACAAGTATCCCTGTTATGAAGCATGCCTTTTTCGCCGGGTGATCGAAGTAACTGCTGTCCTCAAATATGCGGAGAACCTCCGCAGTGAGTTGAGTGTTTTCTAGTTTCAGATTATTTATTATGTCATTCATATTTTCTTTGCTCCTATTATTGGATGGAATGCAACCGACAGCCACGTAGAATTCGAAAAGGATCAGTGACCGTAGTGCGAAGTGGTAGAAGTAATTCTCCATACTATAGCGACTGAAAGCACCTCCCTTTATCTCCGTATTTCGGTTAGCCATCAGATTCTGCATGATACGTGTGATAGGGAGAATCAGTGATGTGGGGTTAACACGGTCTCCTTTGAAACTCGCTGCGACGAGTGAGAGGAATTGAGCACGGTAGATGTCCTTCTTGCCACCGTCATTAGGGTACCCCTTGGGGTATATCTCTCTCAAGAATCCGTATCCAAAACTGAATGGAGGAGGGGAAAATCTCCACTCCAGATTGTCCCACCACTTTGAGAAAAGAGCATTTCTCTCAATCTCTCGCTTCCTGTCAAACAGCAGTGACAACCGTGACGGGAGAACGTCATTAATTACCCTCAGGATCTCGAACTGAGAATTGTTCTTTACATAGAAGAGGAAAGTGAGTGTGGCATAGTTGTTCTCACTTGCCATATCCTCCAAGATCTCCTTCTCATCATCAGTAAGTGCACTGAGAGACACCTCTCTTGTCCTCCCCCTTCTGGTCTTCTCATGATCCTCGTGAGCCTCGAATATCTCCTCAATGTACTCTCCGATCTCTTCATTGATCACCATTTTCGGGTAAACACTGTATCTGACACCGTAGAAGTTGAAAGTGAGGTTCTTCACAACATACCTCGCCCCATGTTCGACGATGAGCTCGCACCTGTCACAGACAGGGAAGTTCCGCCATGTCAATGATTTGTCAAAATCCTTGGAGAAGGTTATTTTGTCGTGGGTATAGAAGGCATAAGGGGAAGCAAAGCCATTGACCACCTTGTTCTCCATACAGTAGAAGCACTCTGCCTCTCCCCTGCTGATCACACTTCCCCTCTTGTAAAACTTCTCTGTGATTCCACCTATGAGATTATTCCTGATGTATTTCTGGAAACCCTCATTGATTGTGGTGTCCTTGAACTCAACGGTGATGAGAAACGAAGGATCATCCTCACTCTTTAATCGCTTCTTCTTCTGATCTATATCGCCGGATATCTTCTCTATGTTGTCTTTTAGATAGTTGAAAGAAAACTCGAAGATACTAACAGGGAATGTTTCGCTTTCTGATTTCACACGTTTCTTGAACCATTCCATGACCTTGTTTGACAAGGTCGTCTTTGTAACATTTAGCCTGACTGTTGGTACTGGACCAGATCCATTTGGTGGAGGTTTTCTGTATGGATAACGGGTCAAGTGCCGATCAACGTCGTACTCTACAAGTAAGACCTCGTGTCCCGTAATCCCTCCTGCATTCCCAATCAACCTGAGCACAATGAGGTGGGTTACATTTGGATCGATGAAGATCGACGCCTCTGGGTCGATCCCTTCCTTGGATAGGACGAACTTTCCGATCTCGTACGTAGATTCTAACATGCCCCTAGCTCCTTCCTTTGCCCCCAATCTTGTACGGCTGGAGGAAGCCGAACCCAAGACTTGTCTTCTGGCCGATGCCCACATCTGCAAGCCAGTCGTAGAACTTCGACCGCGATTTGTCACGGGACAGGAATAATTTGTTCCAGGTAGAACCTATAACAACAAACTCTTTGCCCCTGACATCCACTCTCACGGGTACTTCTCTCCGCAAGTCGAATACATCGAAGAGAGACCCATCGAAATCAAAGTCCTCTTCCCCTGTGAACTTCCTGTATTTCTTCACAGCACTGGTCTTGCATATCTCATCGAAAGACTGTAAAGAGAGAGTCTTCTTCTTGAACGAGTAGTACTCACTGGTAGAGCTGTCCCGCACTAAGACTATCGGGCTCGCAGTCTTGAGGAATCTAGTAGACGAGTGGCTCTTCCGTCGGACGTCCTTGAGGATATAGTCCAAGAACACGAGATTACCCACCTGATCTTTGAACTTAGATTCTAAGTACTTTATGAGATCATCATTGGGACTTGAGATCATAAAGTAACCATTGCCATGCTTGTCCTTGAACCAGTCTGAGAACGAGAAGAGTTTGGAGTGGTGGTGGGAATGCAGCGTCTGGAACTCGCTCTCCTTAAGCTGCTTATAGATCAATCCCTGCAGGGCGTGCTTATTTGGTCTGGCAGAAGCAGATGACACTGTAGTGTCGAACGAAATTGAAATTCTCATATGCAATTAATTAAAACTTAAGGCTAAAAACGTATTAATCACAAAATTGTATATTACTGCAGTAGGAAATACAGCATATATTGGCATAAAATAATAAGTATCAAGATATTAAATTGTGATACATACATGCTATTGATATTTACTTTAAATAATTTTAAGAAATTTATATAATATAAGTATCATATTGAGACAGTGCACAGGAAGGAATCCATCCAAAGAGTGCAGTGTATTCGATTCAATAGATTGAAGGAGGTCAAAAATGAAATGGAACGGACTTGTTAGAGTGGTTGAGATACTTAACAACTTGGCCCTTGGTCGTGAGAGGAGAAATATTGATCGGAGAGAGGACGTGCGTAAGGTTCTGATGAATTATGTAAAGAGGATTAATAACCTGATTAGTATCCAACTTCTTGGGTATTCTGTCATTATGTTCTCTGGAAGGTCGACGCATCTGAGAGACACTCCCCCTGAGGTCAAGAGAACCAAGACAGCAAATAGTTACAATCTATCTTTCATCGTTCAGGATTTTAATGACAAGGATCTCCTCTCTGCCTTTCTAGCTCATCAACTCTGGTTCCAACTTTTCAGCTTGGTATCAATCGATCGCATTGCGGAGGACATGGCCTTTGCAGTAGTTTGGGATATCCTCGAACCCGGATCCACGAGAGAGAGATTCACCGAGGCATGGAGGCACAAATTCCCCCCCACATTTGATCTCGGTGGATCACTGAAGCTAAGTCTGCACGAATTCGTAAAGATGGTCAACAATGTGGATCCAGGGAAGTACAACCAACAGGCTACAGAATTTGGTCTGAGTCCACTAAGGAATAAAATAAGGATGAAGGTCTCTGATAGTGGTTTTGCCTACCGTGTCATGAAGATAGACATGGGGCAACTGACAAAAAATGACATCCTCGTGTGGAACGCTCTCGTTCACAACCCTCACCTCACTGCTCCTGAGCTGGCGTCTCACCTCGATATTTCATCCGCTACAGTCAGGAGTGTTCACCGCAAGCTCAACTTTCTCTTTTTCATCCGGAACACTGTGGTCTTCAGAGCAGAAGCGTTCGGTCTTAGTAGTTACTTCCTCATTCTGATGACCAAAGATTCTCTCAAGGAAGTCTCAGACTGGAATTTCCCCATGCGAATCACCTACTTGGAATTTGCGGACATGGTTTATCTCACCGTTGTCAATTTCCTATCCAAACCGGAGTGGTTGGACAGGATAGAGAAAAGGTTGAGTGGAATTGAGACGATTGAACCACCGATATTCGGTAAAGAGGAGGAAGATCAGCGACTGACATTCATGGCCCCCAGCCTGTACGATCGGGAGAGGCAGAGATGGGACACATCCGACAAGAGTCTCAATCCTGTCCTGATAGAACAGGATAAATCCCCGTCCACATTGCTCGAACGGAGAATCTTCATAGAGTTATTGAACAAAACCTATGCCCCAAATGACCTCTACCAAGTCATAGGAGGTAACAGAAATAAATTTTTTAGGACACTAAAATCCATGAAGGGGAAAGCCCATGTCAGGAAGGAGATGGTACTGTATCCCGCATTTGAACGGAAAATTGTCATCATGGACATAGATGACCGAGGTGATTTTATCAGGACATTCGCCTCGAAATTCCCCTACGCCAAAATGTGGACCATCAGTGGGGAGAAGCCAAAACTTGTCGCACTCATAGGTCTACCCCAAAAGAACTCACGGGGTATTATCCGTGCCCTGAGAAGATATAAAGGAATAAAGATTGGTACACTAGTCAGCCATCCCTCACCTAGCCCGGTTGTCAACATCAAACCAAGGAAAAGGAGCTGGAGCTGGGTCACATAAAAAAGCTCTTAGGATTTCGAAGAAGGCAGAGTAGTGAAATATCCACCCAAGCAAATATATCCAAGATTATACGTTGATTCCGCAGATGTAATTGACGGATATCCCCTGAGAATGAGTTTGATGGAGATGAGTCCTCTATCCCATTTTTGTTCTATTATTCGGGAAGTCCTATATAATTCAGCATGTTAGCAATAACATCACTACTAATCCCCAAGTTTCTACTACTGAAACTTTCAAGTATTCTGATCTCGGTCAAACTGTTCTTCGGGGATGAATGGGATGACGGCTATGAACCTCCAAACAATTAGCCATCAGGTTTGTCATAATTAGCACTCAATTTGTTCTGTACAATCTCAATGATCTGTTTTCTCAAGTCAGTGGTTCCTATGTTCAGGCAGTACTCATACTTTATTGAGCCCTTGCCGGGCCGCTTTACCCTTCTCTTTGACACTAGATTCAAGCCTACTAACCTGTCAAGTATACCTCGGATATCGTCATTCTCTCTAGAGTGAAGCCCTAGATCCTCCCTGATGTGAGATACCATCATACCTCCTGGATTTTGATACCGCTCTTTCTTCACACCATCTTGGTCAAAGCTACTGTCAAAATGGTAATTGTAGTGTGTCTCCAAGCACCTAAAGACACTATTGAAACGTGGGGTTAATGTTCTATCAAGGTGGACAATTGAGAACACCTCTGCCCTGTCCGAGTAAACCGGGAGTTTATTGAGTGATCTGTACAGGTAGAAGAGCTCTCCCACCCCCTCAATCTTCTGGCGGATATACTCCACTAACAACTCCCTGAACCGTTTCCTCTGATCAAGGAAGATTGACATATCATTAAAGACAGAACGGACCAGTCCCATGGTTGGTGGATTGACATTCATCTTGACCCCCATTATGAGGGGATTGTAGCAGTTCAGGAGAATGTCAAATGTACGTTCGTCACCACAACTAAGATTAGATACCCCCTTGTCAAGGAACTCCTCAATGCCCAGCGAGAGTTCTAAGCCTTGAAGTACCCTTGCCCTGTTCTTCCTGGCAGAATTTCGTCGGGTATTGTATGAAAGCTTGCTGGAGTAACTGGTGAAGAATCCCATGAACTTCTTTGCAATGATTCTGATCGTGTTGTCCGTTCTGGAACTCCGGTACTTAGTGTTCCTAGAATCGAGTTGGGCTTTGATCCCATCGCCCAGAACATCAATGTCATCGATATAGGCTGTGAGAAGATCAAACCTGTTTCCGAAATTCAGTGACCCCTTAATATCTAACAACTCTCTCAGTTCAGCGCTAAATCTCCCTAGATTAATCCTCTTGCTATTGTCCAACCTCTTGAATTCTCCCCTGATATCCTGGGGAGGAACTTGGGAATCAGAGCTGATCCTGAGTGCACAGATACCAGAGGGTCTGACAGAGAACCTCACGTCTATCCCCCCTTTGCGAGATCCTCTCATCTCATACGGGATGGAACTTATCCTGCTGATGGAAGTAGTCGAAAAGTACCTAATCTCTGCTTTTCCGTCATCCCTCAGATGCTTGATTACGCGGGGTTTGCTAAATCCACCAAGAGTGAACTTCCCCTTCTTCAGCAGTTCATCTAACCTTGACAAACTGTCGAAAGGCAGTACTATTGGATAAATCACAAACTGGGTGTACATAAGACATCGAGGAAGGGGAGAGAATTAAGGAGGGGACTCCAGCAACGAAACGGTCGTTGTTGCCGCTCTCCCCCTCATCCAACAGACGATGTAAAAGAATATAAGACTTTCTCACCACAGGGATATCGCCATGCCGAAAAGTACATCAAGTACAGGGCCGGTTTCAACTCGGGAAATGTCGTACCTTTATAAACTAGGTCACGGTTTGGAGGTTAGAGGGAGGAAAGATTCTGAGGCAGCCACAGGAGGGGAGTAGAGGGCTTGTGGATACCTGTGTAAGTAGTACCCTAGTGGTCTAGAAACTTGGTGCTGATAAGAAGAACATTAGTTTGTGCTTCTGTGTAAGTAGTACCCTAGTGGTCTAGAAACAATTTTTCTCCATCGATGACGCTACTTATACTTTGAAGTGTAAGTAGTACCCTAGTGGTCTAGAAACTCCAGTAGCTAAACCAAATCTCACCCAAAAGAAATCGTGTAAGTAGTACCCTAGTGGTCTAGAAACGCAATCAAGGATGAGACCATCACGGGGAATTCGCTGGTGTAAGTAGTACCCTAGTGGTCTAGAAACTTGCATCAAGCACGCAACAAAAAAGCCTAAACCTCAAAGTGTAAGTAGTACCCTAGTGGTCTAGAAACCTTTTGATTTCCTCACCACTCCAGCAAAATTTGGGCAGTGTAAGTAGTACCCTAGTGGTCTAGAAACTGCTCTATACTCAAACTGTAGGATTTTAGCCAAAAAACAGTGTAAGTAGTACCCTAGTGGTCTAGAAACAAAAGGTGACATCATCCTGCCACGTTGAGGGAGTCCCCAGTGTAAGTAGTACCCTAGTGGTCTAGAAACCCCCTACATCAGATCGATGCCAAGCTCTTCATCCTCGTCGGTGTAAGTAGTACCCTAGTGGTCTAGAAACCGGTTAGACTGTCGCCATGAGTACTACCCGGCAGTGGTGTAAGTAGTACCCTAGTGGTCTAGAAACCTTGGCAGTTCTAAGCAGGCCAATCTTCTTCTCGTAGTGTAAGTAGTACCCTAGTGGTCTAGAAACTGTGGAACTCCGCTTGGCTCGGTGCCGCAGGAGTGACAGTGTAAGTAGTACCCTAGTGGTCTAGAAACGCATGTCATGTAACTCATGAAGAAAACTCTCTTTTACCCTGGTGTAAGTAGTACCCTAGTGGTCTAGAAACTCGATCTCTCCGTTCATACCTATGCTAGGAGTTCCAGAGGACGTATAGTGTAAGTAGTACCCTAGTGGTCTAGAAACTTCTTCATCCATACCGTAGCTCCTTTGATCGAGAAAGTGTAAGTAGTACCCTAGTGGTCTAGAAACTCTCGTAACTCATGGTACATCGGTATTATATTCAAGTGTAAGTAGTACCCTAGTGGTCTAGAA
>WAMJ01000197.1 GCA_015522385.1 Candidatus Heimdallarchaeota archaeon | reverse complement strand
CCATTATTCCTGTTTTCAAGGATGAGGGCAAAGATGGAGACCGCGACTATTTACAATGGGATACGGTCAGTATGATGAGTCTTCTGAACGTTCACGTGATTGTTGCATACTATTCTGATGCCGAGAAGAATCCAAATTATGCTGACAAGATTACCAAACAAAGATACGATTATTCTTATCTCAGGTCGAAACTATCGGAGATACTGAGTTTCCAATCTGATGCACTGCACTGGAACCTAAAGGAGCTCAAAGGGATTAAGTCCGTTAGTCAATTGGCAATTTCTAGCTATAGGCGTATCTCACAGAAGTGTGATGTCACGATGAAATCATTCGAAAAAGTAGAGGAGAGAATCCAAAAAGTATTTTCGGATATGCAGAAGTTCAAGAAAGAATCCCGTAGATTATCAAAACAGGCACAAGGAAGAGAGCTTGTTACTACCCAGCCAAAGGAATTTGTGGAGTACGACAAAGCGACTGTGACAATTACCAACTATCTTGGAGGGAAGTATCACTTGACATCTGACGAATTCAGAATTATTGGGGAATTCATTAAGCTTATTCAGTCCAAACACACCTCAAAGAATGAGATCCCCTCGAAAGATGACATCATTGATGGAATCTTTATGATGATCCTCTTCACAAATCTGGAGGATGTAGAAGTAGGTGAGAAGAAATATAAATTGTGTCCTGTACTGAAACTGTCAAGTACCTACGAGTATGATGATTTATCAGACAAAAGTTTGGATGTCATTTTAAAAGTCAAAGAGGAAGCAAAGACAAACGGTTTTGAATTAGTTTTTAAAACCAAGAGAGAATAGTTACTTGTGAAAGGAATACTAAGTGATTCCAGTTTGTATCTAAGGGAGAGAGTCTCACTAGGTAGCTATCCTGGAGGCAAAAGTGACAAGCAGAAGCATCGTCTGTTGTACGAAGTCACTCCGCACAAAATCACGACAATGGTTGAGCCATTTGCTGGTCTTGTTAGTTACACTATAATCAACTCTCCGAAGATCAGTCACGCGATAGTGAATGATATTGATCCTGAAGTTGTGGCTTTTCTGAGATGTATTAAGGACAAGGATCTATTATTTCAGCTAAAGGAGAAGGTATCCCAAATTTATCCTGTGATGAAGGAAGAGTATTATGAGTGGAAGGATCGCAAACCAACGGACAAAATAGAGCTAGCAATAAGAAGGGTTGTCTTCCAGAATTGTTCATTTAGTGGTGCAGGTGGCGGGTACTCAAGAGATAAGGCTACTCGTAAATGGCACATCAACCGTCCAAAGCAGTGGGAACGAGTCCATCAATTATTCATGAAACTTGATATCGAGATTTTCAACGAGAATTTCTCTAGTTTCATAGATAGGATAATTGAGAGGAATTCTGCTGGCTTACTTGGAAATCTTCCGTTTGTTTACCTAGATCCTCCATACTATAAAGTCGCTGAAGGTGGTGATCTGTACAACTACAACTCCATAGACCTTAATGAACTTATCCATGCACTGAAGCTATTGGATGACTCGGATATCCATTGGATTATGTCCAATCGTGATCATCCTCACGTTGAGAAATTCTTTAGTGAATATTACCAGTTGAGGTACAACACCTATAATGACATGGGAAATAAGCAGGACAGTAACCCTGAGTTGATAATTAGTAACCGAGAATTCACAGTCATGGACACTAAACAGCAATCTCTGGATGATTTTCAGTATTTCTAGTATAGACTTGTATAATTTCACCCTTGCTATTTGAATAATTCACTAATTTATGGAAAGTAGGATAGATCACTCCTATTCTATCAACATCGGATAAGCCCCTATTTGCAGTATTAATCTTGTGGATCTTATGTCTTCTAAGAGTGTATAATTATGGAGTCTCTACTTCCTATTGAGGATTTATGACCGTATTTGTTCAATATCTGATACTACTCTCAATATCGGATAGCAGTCATATTTTATGGAAAGATATGGAATTTTGTTAATCAAATTCCATTGTTAAGGTTCTTTCATGTGAACGATAAGCTGACTTGTGCTTAATATTTACTTACAC
>WAMJ01000196.1 GCA_015522385.1 Candidatus Heimdallarchaeota archaeon | reverse complement strand
GCCAGATATAATCCGCGCAGAATTCACGCATAACCTCTGGGTATCTGCACTCTGGAACCAGATCATGGGGGACCAGACCCTTGCGGATGTTGTTGCGGGAATATTCACTGGAGTGACCTCCGCAGTGCAAGTAGTAAAGGACGGGTTAAGTGATACATGGGACGGGGTCAAGAGTACAGGCGAGTTTGTCACCAAGGAGGCGACAAAGCTCCTTCTCTGGTCAGTCTCGCTGATGGGAAATACCCTGTTGAACTCGTTGTTCCTTATCTTGGACTCATTCGGTATCATCGATGTGGGCCATGTTGATTTCCAGTCTGTTCTGCAGATAGAGCTGAATGGTCAGACTCAGAAGCTGGGATTCCAGTATGTCTCAGAGAACTTTACTCTTTATTTGGGTGGTATGAAGCTCTCTTTCATCGACCTGTTTGGTAGCACGAATATGAAATACGAGACCCTAGGCATCTCGGATTCTTCTATGTGGTTTCTGGTGCTTCTGGGGGAGTTGATGTCGATGGCTCCACTTGTCACATCAAGCTCACTCATGAGTAATCCCGCTTCCACCAAGGAGGCCTTCGGAATTCTGATTCTTTCAATCGTCTATAATCTGATCTTCCAACTTCCTGTCATGAGCAGTATAGTTGACACCTCGTCGGACTTTGATCTTGTGAGGGCAAGAACCCAGATTCTAGATATTGCGTACTACAACTTTATCGTAGCTTTGACCTTATTTCAGGAGGGGATGACTGCATTAATTTCTTCTAAGAAATTATTAGTACTCTTACCAATTATTTCTGGAATCGTATTGTTTGATGTGATGAAAGGATATTTCGAAAGTTTTTATCTGTTTTTTTCTGGAGTTCAAATTGAATATACCCCATCGTTTACCATCAGTTTCATCTCTCTTTTCATGGCGATCTTAAAAGGTATGGCTATTAATCAGGGACCCTCAAAGTTGGATACAATAGGGGAAGTGATCAAAGAGGTTATTATAGAATTAAGTGATATTTCATCTTTTACGCAATCCTCTTATACAATCGGGTATAGGGATACTACTAAAATTGTCAATGGTCTTGATAAAGCAGACAATAAGCTCCAAGGAGTAATTCATGAGTACGGGATGAAATTGTCATCCAAGTATGGAATGGTTATTTATTTCGGACTAGTTGTGTACCATCTTGTGATGAGTATATTGGCAATTCAACTCTCGAAAGGGGTGATTGCATGAAAGTTAGTTGGTATATATCGAGCACTAAATATTATATTATCGAATGGTTAGTTCTGAATTTTTACATTCAGACTGTATTTTTAAAGGTGTACCAGATAGAACTCTTGACTCCCGTTATAATCATCTTCCTTCTTCTGGAAGTCAAAGACATTATTGATATTATTCAATCAAAGAAAGCAGGTAGATTTGAAATTCAGAGATTTTTAATTGGTAGGAGCATGGTAAAGCTCATATTCTACTATCTGGTTTTAAGTGGACTACAATTCGGAATTCTTGCGGTCATCATGGGTTCCCCTGACATCTGGGGAAGAGAACCATGGAGATACTACTTGGTGATCCTTTCCTATACGGGATATCTAGGATTTAGCTACTTCACTCGTCGAATTGTCCATTCGAGGAGTAGTTTGATACGGGAGATCATGGAGAGCTTCCCCATCTTCCATCACCTCGGTCTGGGGGAATATTTCCCCTACTCCTACAGCAATGGATCCATTCAACTCAACTTCAATAACATGGGAATAGATGAACTTCCCGATGGATGGATAAGGATGGTGGGTCATGCGGAGCAGATCAATCTCTCAAACAATCCAATATCAGATCTGAACATCAGTGATGAGGACGTGGAGTGGTTTAGGGAGAACAAATCCGAGATAGCTATAATAGGATTGAAGACTGATATCAAGTTGAGCCGTGAAGAGATCAGGGAGTACCTTCCTGAGATTAAGATCCTAACTGGTCGAGGTGAGGAGCTGAGTGAGGTTCTTAATGATGTTGGTTTTCGGATAAAATTCCTGACCCAAAATCTAATGAGGATGGAAATTTCCTTGCTGGCAGATGTATTTTTGCATTGGATGATGGGGTTAGGTTTCTATATCATTCCTCAAGACAATTACGAGATAGAAATCCTCAAGAAGCAGTTTCACATCCCTATAGATGAGTTCCTGGAAGAAACTCCTCAGGATGAGTCATCTGAAAATGAGTCTCTGGGAAGGGATCATTAGATCCTTCCTGAGAAACGACAGCGCACGGTTTCAAGGTTTTAGCTAATTAGATATCTTTATTTTCTTCTATTAAGTGATTTTTTGTGCTTTAAAATCAACGCTTGTGAATTCAGATAGGTAGTTCGTGATAGTATATCTCAAATGCAAGCTTGTTCGCGAAAAGCAGGATATATTTATCATGTCCGAATACAATGAGAACTTTATGGGTTTTAGCATCTGGATCATTGATCAGCTCTACGTCTTCCCCTGCTCATTTTATGTCCAATTCACATAGGGTGTATAACTGCCAATTAGATTGAAATCATCCAGTAAAGCTTAATTTATTGCAGAATAGAGATGACATGATGGTCTTCAGGATTCGGGATGTCGAACCGCTCCACACCCTTCCAGGCATAAACCGTACAGAATTCATGCATAACCTCTGGGTATCCGCACTCTGGGAGACAGTACTCCCAAGCAAGACCCTTGTGGACGTGGTTGCGGGGATCTTTACAGGAGTAACCTCAGCAGTTCAGGCGGTGAAGGACGGACTGAGTGCTGCATGGGATGGCGTCAGGAGCGCAGGGGAGTTCATCGCTGACACCGTCATCCGAACGATTCTCACCTCCATGCGGGTGAGTCTGGTTGAGGCATTCAGCGCATTCTTCTCGGTTCTTGCCTCGCAACTTGGTGGTACCTTCAGGAGGGACTGCGAGGTCATGACGATTGGCGTCTTCGGGCGAACCGTCATCCTCGAGATTGTCCAAGGGCAGTACACCCTCGACTTCACCGCCAACGGTAGCAGCATCTATGTCTTCGACTCATTCGGTGTCGAGATGCTGGGACTGTCCTCGGAGGCGAGGAGGTGCATGCTCCTCTACTTCGCCCTGAGCCTGCTCTCTGCGTTCATGATCCTCACTGCTAAATCGCAGGGAGCCTCCGGCATGACCCTCTGGCCTCTGCTCATAGGAGGAGTAATAGTGGGTATGATGGGGTTCTTTATGGTTTTTATCGAGGCTATGTCCCGTGCTCTTGACGGTAGATCTGCTGAACCCACCTTGTACGAGTGGAACAGGGTGTTCGGGGGACTGTTCACGATGAGTGTAATTAGCGTGATTATTCTTGAATTATTGAGTGAAGATAGTAAATTAAATCTGATTCTATCATTGCTTGCACTCTTAGTGAGTGGATCAATTACTGGTATTGCTCCATGGGTGACCATAATCGACGACGATGGAATTACTGACGAAGTTATTTTATTTATTATATCTGGGGTCTCTATTCAAATGGGTGTTTTGCTAGGTCTCAAAAGTGCTGATTCTGTAGAAATCAAAACACCCTCCTTGGATGCGTATAAAATTTTCCTTTTGATTTCAATAATTTTATTTGGAGTTCTCTTCTTACTCACAGGAGGAATTATAGATGCAATCTCCTTCATCTGACGACATTACTCCTCCCATCATGAGGAGCCGGTACTGGATCATCACAATCACTGTTGTATCCATTTTAGCAGTGATACGAGGACTGGGGAATCTCTATCCAACTGAATGGATACTCTCTGCAAACAAAGTCGTGGACTGGTTGGTGGTGTTCGTCTTTCTCCTGACCATTCCAATTATGGTAATCCCTTGGAACAATCTAACCTCTGCTATACGATTCTACCGATCTAGAGGGGAGGTTCAGGGTATTCACATTAACATATCCTTATCCATGTGGGTTTTGGCATTAATTTATGTAATATTGTACAAAATTCCATACATAAAGTATCTTTTTCTCTGTTTTGAGCTTCTTAATTTTCTGACCCTTTTGATAGTACTGAGATACAGGTCTCTTATCCGAATCAGATTTTCTGGAAGTCTCCTTATTCTCGGTTTGACTACGCGACTAATCTACCAAGGGTTTGGGACATACTGGCTGTTGTAGAAGTCTCTGGTCAATTGTTATTGAGAGTCTTCTGATATCATAACAGATTAATTCTGGATTGAAAATCTCTTAAAGTTGCAAGTAGAGGCTTATGCTCTCGAAATCTTTATGTGTAAATTCAATGCAGATGACTCAATGGGTTTCATGATTCGGGCCGTTGATCCACTCTACACTCAGCCAGATACAATCCGCGCAGAATTCACGCATAACTTCTGGGTATCCGCACTCTGGGAGACCGTACTCCCGGGCAAGACCTTGGTAGATATTATTGCGGGCATCTTCACGGGTGTGGCCACCGCTCTGCAGACTGTTAAAAAGGGACTGAGCAAGGCTTGGGCCGGCAT
>WAMJ01000195.1 GCA_015522385.1 Candidatus Heimdallarchaeota archaeon | reverse complement strand
GGCATTCATAGTAGTCGATCCATCAGGGATACCGGTGGCAATCAAGAGCTATGAAGAGATATTCGACTTTTTCCTCTTTTCGAGTGGTATCCGGATATTTAATACCATCTTCAGAGATCAACTGAGATCGGTATCCGACTTAAGTTTGATCAAGATGAAAGACAAGGTGGTCTTGGTGAATTCCTACCATGACTACATCTTTGCCCTGATTAGTCAAGTTGAGAATATTCAGTCCAAGATCATCCTCTCTGAGGTGAGTGCTGGACTCATCCAGAGAGCGAATTTCATGTCCCCGGATTCTATGGAGTTGAGGGGGACTCTTCCAGAAGTTCTGGAATTGACAATGACAGAGGTTATGGAGGTTACAAAGTGATGGATCAGGTAGTGTCTTGGATATTCTTGGTCATCTTGGTTCTCACGACTGGACTGGTCCTGAGCAAATTCAAATCCTACTTTATTAGATGGATGTACCCGATCATTATAGGAACCTTGGGGATGATTATGTCTCTAGTGTTGTATTCGGTTCATACGATTAATGGAAATCCGTTTTTATTCATGATCAGCGTTTCACTGCTTCCACTGAGTACAATCCTCCTACAGTACTACATAGGGCAGACGGGATGGGGAGAGAGATACGTGGAATTGTCAGGCTTTCTCGGAGGCATGGTATTCTTCGCCGTTTTAATTTTCGGAGACAATTCTCTAAGCAGTAGTGAATTAGTCATCTCACCCCTTGTATTCTTCATAGGTACAGTCCAAAGCTTAACTCTTTCGTACTCTCAACTGAATTACATACGAAATTCCACTTACGATGATATAGCGTGTGTTCCCAATTGTGTTATATACTCAGGGTATGCCCACATAGCTATCAGCCTGTTAATCTCGGTTGTTAATTATTGGATTCCCGTACCAGCGTTTCTCTTCTACCTTATCTTCCTCCTCCCAATGTTGGTCATTCATAGTCTGGTCTATCTTGCTAAGGAGTACCGCTATCTCAGTAATTACGAGTTAAACAGTATTGTAGTCATAAGAGAAGAGCAAGTTATTTCCGTGGTAGATCAAGAAATTGGCACCATGGATAAGGACTATTTCGGGGGCTTTATCTCAGATATTGGGAATTTCCTGAAGGAGATGATTGCATCCGAATCCCAGCCCTACCTGATTGCTTCGAATGACAAGGAAGTTCTGCTCGATTACTCAAATGAGGATACCGTTCTCATGATTGTCTCGAGCTCAAGCCCCGTGTTGCAGACACAGTTTAACCTTGTGGTCTCGAATTACCGCAAGGGAGAAGATCTGAAGACCCTTATTGAGAATATTATTGGAGTTCCAGTATCATCCTTGCAACTTTGAGACCAGAGGCACTGGCCTGAATGACCGACGGAGCTAGCTTCACCCCCACTCCTGCTCCAGCCATGTACAGTCGGTCTGTAAGTTTCGCAGGAAATGTGGGGTGATTGAGGTACGGACCGACACTCGCGGTGTAGCCAGGGTCGTTGTAGTTGTTGACGAAAGACTTTGGGGTAGCCACATGGATCAACTTCCCCTTCTCCTTGAAGTCCGTGAGGAAGTACCTGCTAAATTGGTCCTCAATGAATTCCCTGAATGCATTGATATCAGCCTCAGAGGGATCAGGGCTACTCACGATCATGAAGTTGAGAGGGTACACACCGTCCACGATTAAGGAATGATCAACAAGTGCAGGGAAGTGAGAGTAGAAACCGAAGGGTTTGTTCTTCCCATTCAAGGTATTGACCATGTTGCTGTTCACCTCCTCAATTGAGTCTAGTGGATAGTAGTTGTTCAGAGGAGACCTACCGACATAGCTCTCTTTAGGATCACCGTGATATTGGTACATGAAATGGGTTGTCTGAAGTGTCGGTCTGGTAGTTTGCAGGGTCTTCCTCGCCTCTTTTATCGCCTTGTTCTTGGTTTTCAGAGCATCTAAGGTGTGGTTCACACCCATGGCTGATATGACGTAGTCATAGCTTTCCTTGACAGGGGATTCTTGGGCATTGTACACAACACTCACCCTCTTCTTCCCAGCCTTGATTTCACCAACATCCGCGTTGAGGATAACTCTACCCCCCTTGTCCTGAAGTCTTTTGGCCATTGCCTCGGGTACCGCACTCGTAGATCCAACAGGGTATTTGAAGTGGTGAGCATACTTCATTAGGTCAAGGATAGATGCCTCACCCATGGATGATGCAATCCCCGAATCGATCACACCCGCTGTGAGGAAGACCTGCAGTTCCTTATTGATGTCGATGTCTTTGAGAAAGCTCTCAACAGTGATCTTGTCCATATCGTGGTAGTAGCCAGCAAAGAGAATCACGGAGTAGAGGTACTCATACCACTTCTCGTGGGTGATCTTCTCCATGTCCTCAAGGGCGAGGAGGGATGTGTCAATCCTGAGAGGTACTCTCTTATTCGTAGCCACGACGTCCCAGAAGACGTCCACAATGTCCAATTTCATTGAGAACGTCTTCTCGAGGAACTTCATGAAGTATGGGGTGAGCAGAGTTGCTCCGATGTCGTACTTGAAGCCATCAATGTCCACAGCCTGCATCCTCCCTCCTACTTGGGTAGACTTTTCGAGAACAGTGACCTCGAACTTGCCTGAGTCGATGAGGTAGTTTGCTGCTGTGAGACCGGCAATCCCTCCTCCTAGAACCGCGACTGATTTCATATCACAAAATCACAGGAATGGGTTATAACGCTATCGGGAAAATTATTCCTCAACGACTTTTTGGCAATACATCCTTGTAGGATTCTCTCCCATAGAGCAACTGTTGTTCAGGAAGACTGTATAGTGCAAAATCGCTATTTCGATATTTCTTTGTCTCACCGTCATCCAAGTACAGTATCCCTCTGGGATCAGCTCCGAAAGTCATGACCTCAATCC
>WAMJ01000194.1 GCA_015522385.1 Candidatus Heimdallarchaeota archaeon | reverse complement strand
GAGGGAGAATTCCTCTTCGTAGAGGAGCGTCGCAGTGAACCACGAGTCCGATGTGTAATCGTATCCCGACAGATAAATTTCGTCGCCGAATTGCTCGCCGTAGACATCCATGGTGCTGATATCACCGAGATAGTTACCCGAGACGAATTCCATCGCCGCGTCGAGGACCTCGGGGTCTATAGGTACGTAAGGCACTTGTTCATAAACCTCAAGAACCGCACCTGTAGCATCATCTATCCACACGTACAGTGCAGCTTCTGAGTAGTAGATCGGCTCCTCAGGGGCTACGGGTTCCTCACCAACGGGTGAGGTCTCAGTGGCCTGTTCCGCTGTCACAGGCTCTCCAGTCATCGCTTCTGCGATCTGGTAGTACTCCACTGTCCATGTTCCGTACCCGTCGAAGTACGCTACCACATCAGTCTCGTACATCGATGTGTAATTCTGAACCTCCTCCAAAGAGTTGGCGATTGCAATAACTTCCTCCTCTGTCATGACGGGATCGACGTAGTAGCCGAATCCCTCTGCGCCACTCTCATCCGCCCTGTAATCCGTTGAGAGGGTAGTGTCGTCCACGTTATTCTCCTGCTTGGAGAAGTCCATGTACTGTATTCCACCGGTGGCTAGCCCGACTGTGATCAGTCCGAAAAGCACCAGTCCAATGACGTTTGTTCTCATTTTGTCACCTCTGACAGAAACACGGGTGAAACAACATATCTACCCCGTAGGAGAAACCTCGTTCCAGTGTAGTTTCAGGTGTTTCAGTATTTGAAACAATCATAAACAAATCGGTGATTGAGTGGCTGAACCCCCATAATTCTTCGTACATCACACCAAAGAAGTTATATCCTTGTAGGCCAAATCTGCTGTGGAACATGTTCAGGAAAGGTCTGACCTTTGATGACGTTCTCATCATACCAAAAAAATCACCTGTTTCCACGAGGAAGCAGATCGATGTCTCCACCCAGCTCACCTCCAGCATCCCCCTCAACATACCGATCGTCGCCAGCAACATGGACACGGTCTGTGAGTCCAACATGGCCATAAAGATGGCGCGGCTCGGTGGCATAGGGATAATCCACAGATTCCTGTCGGTGGAAGATCAAGTGGCTGAGATCCGTAATGTCAAACGAGCGGAGAGCCTCGTCATCGAGAACCCCTACACTATCTCACAGAAGTCCACCATCGAGCAGGCACTCTCGCTCATGGAAGAGAAGAACGTCTCCGGACTGCTGGTGGCAGACAAGGATGGAACTCTCGAGGGAATTCTAACCCGAAGGGACGTCAACTTCGCTGATCCGCAGGACACCGTCGGGAACAGGATGACCTCCAAGGTGGTCACGGGATCTATGGGGATCAACTCAGAGGATGCCATCCGGCTCATGGACGAGCACAGAGTGGAGAAACTCCCTCTCGTTAGCAAAGGGGGAAAGATCACAGGTCTCATCACCCTGCAGGACGTGAGGAAGAGGAAACAGCATCCACTGGCCGTCAAGGACTCTAAGGGGAGACTCAGGGTGGGTGCAGCAGTCGGTGTCAAGGGCGACTACCTCAGGAGAACCGAGGCTCTCGTGGAAGCCGACGTAGATGTCATAGTCGTCGATATAGCCCACGGGCACTCTGACCTTGCGATCAACACGGTCAAGCAGATAAAACAGGACCATGACATCGAGGTCATCGCAGGAAATGTGGCAACCGCAGCCGGTACGGCAGACCTCATCTCAGCAGGGGCGGATGGGGTCAAAGTAGGTGTCGGTCCCGGCTCTATCTGCATAACAAGGATCGTCGCAGGCTCGGGTGTACCGCAGCTCACTGCGATCATCGACAGCGCCTCCGTCGCAAGGGAAGAGGGCATACCCACCATAGCCGACGGTGGTATCCGGAAGTCAGGTGATGTGGCCAAGGCGCTCCTGGCAGGGGCAGACACCGTCATGATCGGAAGTCTCCTCGCTGGTACAGAAGAGAGCCCAGGACTACCACTGCTCAGGAACGGCAAGCGCTACAAGGTTGTCCGAGGAATGGCGTCCTTCGGAGCAAGTCTGGGAAGAGAAGTTCGTGAGAAGAAGGGCTCGTTCGACGATGCAGACCTCGAGAACGTCGTGCCCGAGGGCGTGGAGGCACTGGTCCCGTACAAAGGGAGTGCCCGTGACGTCATCTTCCAGCTTGTCGGTGGCCTCCGCTCAGGGATCAGCTATGCAGGTGGGAGATCGCTGAAGGAAGCACGGGAAGTCGTGGAGTTCATCGAGATCACGAACTCCGGGCAGAAAGAGAGCAGCTCCCACGACGTGGAGACGATCTGACAGCTCACCCCGAACCAGTCATGGAACCATGCACAAGTCGCATCGAAGTCTACCTATCTATCCATAGATATCTACCGCATATTTTACCCAAGGGATCTTCCGCTACTCCTACACATATTTCCCCTGCATCCATTTCCATAGATATCTAACACATCCGTCCCTTTTATACCACTCTAAGACCTAAGTAACTCCACCGCTGACCCGACAAACTCCATTATGATCTCAGACAGTTCCTCGAAGTGCGACATCGGAAGCAGGTGCGTGGCCCCGTCGATCACCACAAATTTAGAACCGGGATAGAGATCGGCCATCTTCCTGACCTTCGACCTCGGCACGAGGATGTCCGCACCGCCCGCGATGATCAACATGGGTATATCCCTGTCGAACATCTCATCCTCCCGTGACCATACTGTCAATACTTTTTTGTACGGGCATACCACCTCGTCCTCCCCAATGGACATCAACTGCTCCCTTAGTCTGCGTTTTATTCTGACACTTCTATCGTCCTTTTTCCGGTGGAATGCACGATCGAGGAAGAAGTCTGCGAGGAGTTCCCTGAGGAGCTTGATCTCGACCACACTCATGACAAGGACGTCATTGATATGCTTCGGGACTGCGCTCTTGAAGGTCGTGGTCGTGTTTACGAGGACTGCTCCTGCAATCTTCTTGGACGACGTCCTGAGATACTCCTGTATGATTGCACCACCCATCGAGTGTCCCACCAACCAAGGTCTGCCCTCCACCATCCCGACGACGTCGTCTAACGCTTCAATGTACAGATCGATGTCAAAGTCACACTCTCCGTCAGACTTTCTGAACGGTGTGCTCTCCCCGTGGCCTGGAAGGGAGATTAGAGCTATATTGAGATGTCCTATTAGCTGTTCTGCCACGAGCGAGAAACCCGAAGCGTCACCGAGCCACCCGTGGACAAAGACAATGCTGTTATCTGCTCCAATGTCGGAGACGTAGACAACGAAGTCGTACGTCCTCACGCTTCTTGTCGTCCTGTCGAACAGGGAGAGGGTGTCGACATGATCGCCCATGTTTCAGCAACAGGCAACTTTGCTCTTTAGACTAACCATCTGGTCATGAGAGATTGTCCAGGTATTTCTTGATTATCTCGCTCAGCTTCTTGTGGTGTGTCAGCGGAAGCAGATGCGTTGCACCATCGACCTCTACCACCTTGGAATTCGGATAGATCTCGGCCATCTTGTGTGCCTTGGTTCTTGGGGTCACAATGTCCTCCTTCCCAACCACGATCAGCACAGGGTTCTCGAAGTCAGCTACATCTCCCTCCCTCGTCCACATGCTGATAATGTGGCGGAACGGGCAGATCGCACCCTCTAAGGTTGTGGACAGGAGCTGCTGGCGGAGCTTAGTCTTGATCATCTCGGTATCCTCGTCTCTCGTGTGGGAGAACGCACGCTCGATGAAGAAGTCAGCGAGGAGTCTAGCAGCAGTTTTTACCTCCACGAGTTCCTTGATAAGGAAGCTCTCGATTGCCGCGGGTATGGCATTCCTGAAATTCGCTGCAGAGTCAACGATCACTGCTCCACGGACCTTATCGGGATGACGCCACAGATACTCCTGAACGACACCCCCTCCCATGGAGTGACCGACGATCCATGGTATTCCACTCGTCATCTCGACGACCTTGTCCAATGCGACGAGGAAGAGTTCCATACTCAGGTCGCAGGAGTGACCATCATAGTGGAACTGGGTGCTGTCGCCATGGCCCGGAAGATCGAGAAGAAAGGTATTGTAACTGCCCGTGAGATCACCCGCCACCAATGACATTCCTGAAGCATCTCCCAGCCACCCGTGGACAAAGACCAATGAAACCTTCGCAGGGTCTATCTCGCTAAAATAGATACTCACGTCGTAGTTCCGGACCTTCTTGTACACCTTAGTGAAACGTGTCAGCTCCTCGACCTGATCGACCATATTTCTAAAATTTAATCGCCGTTATTGTGCGTTTCGATCACCCCCCCTCCAAGACGTACTCATCCACCGAATCATCCCTCTCAAAATGGGATCAAGAATATGCCCTCGCGAGAAAGCGTCTCCACGCATGTGAAGATCAACGATAATGATAGTGGTCATAGAATATCCCACACATTCCGAGTTCACTTATACTTTGCACGAGGCACCTATCCATTTAACCTTTCAAACTACGGAATTAGTATAGTGTGATGAATGGGTCCATTGGACTTCTCCTGAGTACAACCTGAATGATGAATCCAGAAAGGAGCAGGGGAGTCCTCGCAGTCGTTGTGTCCGGGACGAGGGGGTCGCTGCCGTTCTGGATCTCTACATTATCTGTAATTCCGTCCCTATCGGTATCTGCGTTCCCGGGATCAGTACCAAATCTATTCTCATCGATACTGAGCAGGGTATCATTGTCGGGGTCATCGTATGGAGAGTAAATGCCGTACAGGAACCAGAACTCATCCTCCCTTTTCTCTGCATTATTTGGTAGGTTTTCAGAGGATGAATAGAAAGTAAGATACCCTCTGAGAGGAGAAGGTATCCAGGATTGTCAAAGCTGTCACCGCCGAAGTACGACGACCAACTCACCTGTGCTCTCTCATTGACGGACATAAGAACAATGTCGCTCCAGCCGAGTGGCTGGTTGTAATACCAACCAGTAAGGTTCTTGGTAGCTATAGTATGTTTTGAGGAGTATTATCTCCTTTCGGTTGTATGACCATGTCCTTAAGGAAATCGTCCTTAACATCGCCATACGAAACTGACCACATCATCTCAAGATCATTACTGAATCTGGCAACGAAAACATCAAAACCACCCTTGAGATCGAAGATATCGTCCGAAGTTGTCCTCCGATGTATATATCTAGAACCAGGACAAGGTACTCATGAGGTTCAGTACCCATAGAACCCTGTTGATGATGAATCACCGTTCTAAGAGGTATCTAACAATTGAATTTTGATGTGTATGTAATTTCTAGGTGAGAAAATATACTAAACTTGATATGCGAATTGTAGGAATTATTCATCTTGACAAGAACAGATGCTACTGTTACTGGGGCTAAGCACTTCTGATTATCTCTCCAAGTCAATACATGGTAACACTTCAGTTCTTGAAGTACATGTAAGAGTGGCAAGTTTAGCACCGACATTAACATACGAAAAAGACATCCATGAATACCAACCCAGACTTTGAAGCCAAATATTCCCCCGTTTCAATCAATTATTTAACGCAGAACACAGATCCGGTTGAACAGCACCGAGCAAATGGATGAGAGTATCTCCAATCTACCCGCGACTAATCTAAATTATTATAACCATAAGGATTCAATCTAGATTGTACCTCACTCGCGACTATAAGCAGTGAGATTCCGAGGGGATAGTGAAGCTTGGTATCATGCTACCTTGGGGATCGGCGAACGCCGAACAAGTTGGTAGTGATCGAGGGTTCAAATCCCTCTTCCCTCATAGTCGTACTAGGTACAATCTTTCCTAATGTATTAACAACGAATAAGATCTTTTAATTTATCACACAAACGTTGTAATCGGTAATCCTGAGGCTCGTATCCATGTAATGTACTACTGCATGGATCGTCCAAAAATCAATTAGTATCCTGTAAACAATCTTCCACAATAATCGACAACCTTCCAAGTAGATCCCTGACGTACTCGATATCCCGTGCGGTCCACCGGTAGGTAATCTCCTCCCATGTCGGATTCTTACGGACCAATCCCTTGGCTCGTACAGAGTGTAGTAGCTACCTCGCCCTCTGGTGATTATGTTCTAAGTCTCGGGAAGTAGTCTGAAGATAGCCTCTCAGAGATGTGACGGTGCGTACCCGTCCCCGGTGCCGTCGTCATTGTAAAAATCATGGCATGGAATTCGGAAAGATTTATCCTCCCGAATCGTGATTCTACTATATGGTGGGTCGTGATCTTGATGGGACTTGAGTTTTGGTCTGTTCGATGTCGTTCCGTAGGGCAATTTGTAGCTTATAGATTTTGTCAAATTTTGGTTTGTACACCTAAGTCTTTTCACGGTTGTGCCACACCGTTCCTGCTTTCCCTTTTGTAATTACTGCGCTCCCCCCTCTAGATTTGCCCTCAGCGTCTCTAGTGAGAGAGGAAGGATTTGTTCAGATATTATTCTCTTTTTGCATCTATAGAATTTATCTTTGTGATGTGAAGGGCGAATTTATAAGAAGTAATTATTTGTTCGACTCATGCTTGAACTTAGTGTAAATAATCCTAACCACGTAGACACTACTCTGACATCTGGATTGTTGGTCATGAGCTTTACAGTACTAACTGGGCTTGGGGCGCAGGTGGTGATTCCTCTCCCGTTCACTCCCGTTCCTATCACCTTGCAGACCTTTTTTGTCCTTCTCTCTGGATCGCGACTTGGAGCTAGGAGGGGTTGTCTTTCTCAGCTTCTTTATGTCCTTCTTGGGCTGATTGGAGTGCCGTGGTTTTCGAATGCGACTGGGGGTTTTGAGAAAGTATTTGCTGCTTCATTTGGCTATCTTATTGGCTTTGTACTTGCTGGGTTGATAGTTGGATACCTGACTGAGAGGCATTCTGGTGGTAAACCTGTTCTCGCGTTATTAGCAGGGCTGATTGTGATTTATGGTGTTGGTATTTTAGGGTTGATACTGAGTCTACAGCTATCTCTTTCAATGGCGCTTGATTTGGGTCTGTATCCGTTCTTGGTGGGAGATTTGATGAAGATCATCGTATTATTGGTCTTTTCACAATGGTTCTCATACAGGAACGATATTTCCCGTAAGCGACTGTTCGTTTTGTCGGGAATATCCTTAGCTTTCTTTTCTTCTTTTCTTCTCTATCTGTATTCTAACGGGACCATGGTTCCAGAGAATCTGAGCCAGATCTCATTTGGGATTTCCATATTCTACGTGTTGCTGATTGTTTTTTCACAGGCTAGACCATATACCATAAGTTCCTGATCGATAGATTATGGCTGTGGATTTCTCATTTATTAGTAAATTTTTAATCTCCATGAGATATTTTTCATAGACAATCTAATTAAAGGTGGAATCTAGTATGTCCTGTGGTATTTCAGCTCAAACTGTGGAAGATAGCGAGTATTGGCTTTGGTATACTATTAATCCTGATGATTGGTGCAGTCTCGGTCAGTGAGATCGCGCTCAATGACAGCAAGGAGAATTACGAGTACTTAATGGATCGGGTTGGTGCTACTGACGACATGGTTGACGCGATGAAATACTACATGTCTGAGTCGCGTTTGATGGGAGAGTTGTACATATCCGAGGGTGACAATAATTCTCTCTTCCTCTACACTCGATTTGTGGACAATCTGACATCCACCCTATACGACCTGCAGGTCAGTGATATCAATAAGCGGATTACCAGTCTGGCCATATCTCTCGTACCGCGAGTAGATACTTACCGTGAGAAGAGCTCCGAGGCATTTGAGCTCTACAGAATACGTGGTGGGGCAGGTTTTGGGAATGACGTAGGTCTGGTTGGAGATATGACTTCGACAATCGAGCTCTACTATTCGGGAATCACCGAAGCATTTAATGTGGGTAACCTCACTCAGGAGGTGTATGCTGGTCTCATAACTAACTATCTTACGATTCGGTCGATTGAGCGGGACTACCTCCTTGGAGGTACTGAGGGCTCCTCCACCTACGAGGAGAGGATGAATGAGTCTATTCGACTGGAGAAGTTAAAGGTCTCGAAACTGAATGTGAGCAGCACACTGATTGACACCTTGCAGTCATACAATGACCTGTTCGTATCGATTCTCCGTATTGATGAGTCTATTGGTGTTGCAACCTCAATCTACTCGAACACGGCTGATACCATACACACCGAGCTGAATGTAATCTCAAATGAGATAATCATCTTGGAACAGAAGATACGAGCTGAAGTGGATGCTCAGGTGACCCAATCGTTCGTGGTCGTGGGCACGATGAATCTTGTTGCCATTCTCTTCGGGATCATCGCGGTCATGGGTATTCCCCGTTTTATCATCAACCCCGTTAAGCGTCTGGAGGGTGAGGTTGAGCGTATCACTACCAAGGATCTGAGCGGTGAGTTTAATCCTGGCAACACGACAGCCGAGGAGATCAACAATCTGAAGATTGGCATTGGGAAGATGAGGGAGATGTTGAGGTCTCTGATCCGCCAAATGCAGGAGACCTCGGAAGCTGTTCGCTCGAGTTCCGAGAACCTTGGATATGCTACAAATGAGGTCTCTCGTGGTGCAGAAGAGGTCGCTGATGCTGCGAATTCTATGAGCCTTGGTGCATCTGCACAGGCTGACCAGATTGCGATGATCACGCAGAAGATGGAGACACTTGAGAAGGCGATCAAGGAGACAATTGAGGTCGTTCAGACGAATACAAAGGAGTTATCGGAGATCGCTCTTGAAACGAATGTCCTTGCACTGAATGCGGGTATCGAGGCATCGAGAGCAGGTGAGTACGGCAAGGGATTCACAGTGGTTGCAGAGAATGTCAGGAGACTCTCCGACCAGTCCCAAGAGGTGGCGGACAGGAACGAGAAAGTGACTAGCAGTATAATCGATACACTGCGAACAAGCTTCGAAGAGATACACGCCGCAATGATAGAAGTTGTGTCCGTATCGGAGGAGACCTCTGCTTCCTCTGAGGAAGTCTCGTCATCCGCTGAGGAGATGATGGCCACAATGCTGGAGATTAATCTCGATGCTCAGGATCTTTTGTCACACTCCGAGGCAAGTTACAACCTCATTAGTGACTTTAAGTTAGGGGAGGGCCCCGACTCCTCACCGGATGAAACGAAGGGTACGGGAACTGGTGTCGAGGTCACACGGGTTGATCCTGGTGCTTCCTCCGTTTCAGATGTTGTCAATACTTCAGAAAGTGCCACTCATCAGTCTGCTCAGAAAGATGTCTTTGATGACTCGACAAAAGCTAGTTCGGATACGACCCCGACAGGTGATGAAGTGGATACTTCAGCAGAAACTCCTTTGAAAGTTCCTGATGAAGATACAGGTAGTGCTGATCCCCCCGTCGAGGAGGGGAAGGATGACGGGCCTGCTGAAGCTTCAGACGAGAACGCAGGCAGTACCGATTCTAATCCACCTGTCGAGAAGGATGAAGGGTCTACTCCAGATAAGGACGCACCATCTGAGAAACCTGTGGAGGAGACTCTGGATGAATCTGAGGATCTTTATTCCGAAGACGCTGACACATCAGACACTGGATCTGACGAGGACTCCACCTAGCCCTCCTGTTAGAGCAGTCTGATTACTAAGGTTACCGATGAATGGTCTTGGTGTTCTAGGAAGAACATTACCTATTTATCCGACATTGTACTTATCCCTCTGTGGATGAACTCTATGATATCATGAGACGGAGGAGAACCACCCGTAAGTACAGGGAGACTCCCGTGGCTCAGGAGCTTATCCAGCGGGTAATTCAGGCGGGGATCTACGCACCCTCCGGATCCAACAAGTCCCCCTATCTCGTAGCAGTCGTGCAGAACCCAGATCTCAAGCAGAGAATACGTGAGGAGGCGGAGAAGGTTGAGCGCAGGTTCTATCAAGAGAAACGGCGGGCGAAGGAGAGCGAGTTCCTGAAGTGGGTAGAGACGAAGGACATAAGGGTGACCAAGAGCTTCCTCACCGACGCACCGGTGTTACTTGCTGTCTTCGAGAACTCGGAGTGGGAGGATCGGCACTCAATTGAGAGCACATGGCTCACCATCGCCTACATGATACTGGCAGCCGAGAACGAGGGATTGTCAACAGTAACCTATACTCCCGAGCCCAAACACTTCTTGAATGAGATCCTTGACATACCATCCATCTACCGTCCTCAGGTTATCCTCCCACTCGGATACGCGCTGAAAAAACGAAATAAGGAGGGCAGACGTCCTGAGATTGAGGAACGGGTGAGATACTATCGCTGATCCTACGAACTCGTCAAATTCTGTTACTATACTAACGACTTGTTATAAAGGGATGAATCATAGGGTAATCTATGGACGTACAGCAGATTAAGGAACAGATCGTCGAAGCCGTCATGATCATCCTGAGGGGTAGGGCGATTTCACGATCCTTCCATGGAAACATCAGTGCTCGGACGGGGAGTAATCTCGTGCTCACAACGAGGTCACACCTTGACGAGCATTTCACCACGGAGTCCCTGTCAGTTATCGATCCCAACTCGGAAGAATCGCGAGCTACCCTGCATCCCTCGACTCAGGAAATCGTGGATATGCACGATGTGGTCTACAGCGTCAGACCTGACGTGAATGTCGTGATCCACACCCACGCTCCCCACACCACTGCATTCGCTATCTCCTCCAAGCCGATACCCAGTGCTTACGAGGCGATGGTCAGGCACGACATCCTCGAGGGTGTCCCGCTAGCTAAGTACGGACCCCGCGGGAGTCCAGAGTCCATCAGGAACATACAGGATGTAATCAGACCAGACACAAGGGCAGTGCTTCTTGAGAATCACGGAGTCCTTGTTTTCGGTAAGGATGTCCGGGAGACAGCGAGACTAGCGGTCACGATCGAGGAAGCAGCTGAGATGATCATCATGGCCGAGACGCTCGGGGAGGTCCACCCCATCCCACCGGAGATGGTCAGGAGTACCATCGACCGGAAGAAGAAATTCTCGTACAGTGACTGAGACCCCCGATCATGCAGATATCGAATTGTGACCGCATATGTTTTCCCAGTCGGTCCTTATCAGCTCGTAGAACATGCGCCCAAACGCGGTCAGGGAGAAGTACTTCCTCCTCCTGTTCTCGACTACTCGGATCTCGACCTTCAGGACTCCCTCCCTCTGCAGGCGATTCAGGACTCCGTAGATAGGGGCATCTGCGATGTTTTTTGTCAGAGGTAGGCTTTTCTTCACTGATTGTAGCACCTGATACCCGTGTGTCTCACCCTCTGATACAATAAAGGAGAGCACCCTGAACTCCAGTAGTCCCTTGAGCATCTGTCCTCTCCACTTTTTGTGCTGAGCAGCCAGGAGCTTCTCATCAATTTCCACATCATTCCCTCCTGACAAAGACTGGAGTCTGGGAGATTGCCAGCATCAGGAGGGTGTAGATGCCGAACCAGCCCGATATCCCCTGATAGCTCCTGAACTGCGCAAAAATTTGGAGACCCTCCGAGACATTGACAATGTTCTGTGCGAACACCGTCAGATTGTATCCCATCATCAGCTCGGACTTCCCGTCAACCCCTATTTCTAGGTTGTACACGCGGTATCCGCTATCGACTTTGAGCCCGAAGGTATCGTTGGTCAATTCAGTCGTAATCCCATCGTGGATTAGCACTAGTTCGAATGAGAACTTGCTTTTTTCGGGAACTACCATCGTGAGAAGGAAGTTTCCTTTCTCGTTGAAAATACCGATAGGTGATTTTTGGCTCATGTGAGAGTAGAGGATCGTCCCCTCTGGTTTTGAATCATTGTCCTCTGCGTACCCCACCGAGAATGTGAAGATGGACTTGTTATTCTGGTATGGCTGGATGAATACGGGGTGTATGAGAACGACGACGAGGAAAAGTATTCGTAAATCAATTTTCCTGAGTTTCAACTCTACAATATGCTTTTTGAGTCTTATTGATCTACCCGATCTTCCCGAAAGATACATGTACGCGAGGTTCCAGATGAGCAGAAGCGAGAGTGTGAATGTCGGTGGATACGAAATGTTTGCACCAAAGACCCCCACGTCAGTTATGGTGTCGTCTAAGATACCAAGTGTCGTACCGAAATACCCTGTGATTAATAGCGCAAGGATGAGAGTATTTCCGTAAATCCATGCAGTTGCGGACGGTTCTCGTCTTCTATAGTCTGCTATTATTCTCCACACACCCAGTATGATCGGAAGTAAGATCCAGATCATCCTAAAGACTGTTGAGTATGGGAAACTTACGCTGGTTATAACATTGGTATTTCCATTTACATAGGTAGTGCGGTCAATTATCAGACTTCCTATGTTAATTCTGTCCAATATCGGGAAGGAGATCACATCCGGGAATACGACCGAGTAGAAAACCAACCCGAGTGAGAATTGGAATAGCCCTCTGTCTCTGATTGATGCTCGGGATGACAGTACCATCACAACTGAGAGGACAACCACCTCAAGGAGAAATATCCCGAGTTTTGAGCTACCCGATGGGACATATGCTACCAGCCCTACAGACTGAACTAGGAATAATGTGGTGGCATAGAGCATGTAGTAGACAGGGGCATAGTACAGGAATCCCGATTGAACGAATTTCGATCTGGGGTCATACTCAGCGAATCGTCTGGTGAAGAGCTCAATGAGTTGGCTATTCATGTAGAAGTAAGTAACAGCCATGAGCAGGACTTTGTTGCTCAGAGCAATCTCAAGGAATTTTAGCGTGATCTGGTCTGTTGGACTGTAGAAATTTACAAGGTAGCTATAGTACACCATCGCGAGCAGGAGAAAGACCATAATTGTCCACAACCACCTGAATATTCCCGGTAACCTGACCTTTGGTTTAAGCTTGTACGCTGCTACGGATGCTTTCACCTCACCAAATGTGCTTACAACCTTGTCGAAAGTGAGATCTGATTCGTACCCCATCAGATCCTCAATATCCATAAGTATGGTATCCACTGTCTCATCAAGTTCCTTCCCATGGTATCCTTCCCAGAATAGGTGTGAAGCTACTCTCTGAATATACTGGTCAACAGGGTCTCGGTCTGTCATCATCCATTATCGGGTGGAGTACTATTTCAATATACTCATTAATGATAAGTAATTAATAATGATTATTTGTGAATAGTGCGCGATCGTCCAGCCTCCTCGATAGCCCAAGGTATAAGTACCCGCGAACCCATGCCTGACCTGTGCAGGACGAGCTCAAGAAGAGGCTTGGGGAGGAGATCCTACCACTCATCCCAGAGGAGGGTGTTGTCGCATTCGGAAGTGGATCCACGGTGAACGAGGTCATCAGGACCGTTGGTAAAGATCCCGATAAATTCAAGGATGTCAAATTCCTCTCCGGGTCCTCGCTGACCAGTACTGAGCTTAACAACGCAGGGCTAACCGAGGTCAGATTCATGCCCGGTATGGAGGTGAAATTGTGCATCGACGGAGCGGATCAGATCTGCACGGAGGAACCTCACCACATTCTGAAGGGGAGGGGAGGGGCTCTTCTCAGGGAGAAGGTACTGTGGAGGGTGTCGGAGAGGGTTGTCGTCGCAGTCACCGAGGACAAGGTGGTTCCGCACATAACGGGGGCCATCCCCATCGAGCTTGACCCTTTCTCTCTTCCTCACGTGTATCGCATGCTCGGCTTCTTCTATCAGGATTTCACTTGGGAGCTGCGAAGGCATTCTACGGGAATACCGTTCTACACCGATGGGGGAAACTATATAGTTGACCTGCATCCCAGCTCAGGTCTTGGCGATCCGCATGGTGTGAATTACAGACTAAAAGGTGTGACTGGAGTGGTGGATACTGGTCTGTTCACCGATTTTAAAGATGTTACTGCACACATTGCAGGTATGGAGTCTACACGTACTCTGGATCTTGTGATGTGAGTTCGGATAGCCAAAATCTATTATAGGTAAAAGTACGAGAAGGCACTGTGCAGAAGAAACCCTATCTGATCATTCTACTCGTCTTCGTAATCGTCAGTCCCGCAGTTGCACAGGAATCGGAGAACTGGGTGGAACAAACTGTGACCAATCTTAAGCCCGGAATGACCTACACCCATCCCGCTTTTCTCAAGTACTTCTCCCAAGATGTCTATGATATCTTCGTGGGACAGGATTCAGGTGAGTTAGTTCACCAGACGAATATCGGATCATCTGGTCTGGACTTTACTTTTGACGACTATGAATTCGGGCTGTTCACGACACCACTGAAGCGGTCTGCACCGTTCATCATTGATCTTGATAAAGACGGTCGTAAGGATCTAGTTGTAGGGTTGGAGAATGGGAGTGTGATTGCACTCACCCAGGAACCCTCTGGGAACTTTGTCATCAATAACACCTTTGTCGAAGGTGTGAAGGTAGACTCCTATGCTAAGCCTGTCTTCTCGGATATTGATAAGGACGGGGTCAAAGATATGGTCGTAGGTGAGGGCTCAGGATCGCTCGTGCTTTTCATCAACGACGGCACTACAGAAAACCCCAGTTGGGTCCGGACTGAGGGTGTCTTCACCATACCACTTGACCGCCACCCAGTTCCATTCCCACTGGATCCAGACGGTGATGGACTCGATGATTTCATTATTGGGAGTGAGAGGTTCGGCGTGGTGTACCTCAAGAACACTGGATTCGAGAATGGCAAACCGACATACGTACTCATCGACTCCACAAACCCAGGAAATCCCTTCAGTGAGCTTTCTCTGAATCAGGTTGAGAATGTCGCCCCGACACTTGTGGACTTCGACAATGACGGAAACTTGGATCTTGCATACGGCTCGAAGGATGGGACACTACATGTGTTTAAAAATGAAGGTATCGACTTCTCAGAGGTTGATCTGCAGACAGTGATCAACCTGACTGATGTGATTATTATCGTGGCAATTGTCGTCGTCGGAATTATTGTCCTATACTTCCTCTATCTGCGAAGAAGCGAGAGGGGGGACCCACAATTCATCCTCGTAGGAACCGATACTGGTATCACACCTTTCAACTACTCCTTCAATGACTTCACCATCAGTGACGTCGACCTAGCCGGGGGTGCCTTCGCGGGAATTAACAGTATCATCGGGGAAATCACTAGCTCTGAGCTCAACCTGCTGGAAGCGGGCGACTCGAAGATTATCGTGATCAAGGAGAAGCTACCAAATGCGGGTGTGACCATGATGGTGCTTATCTGGGCGACTGCCAATGACAAAAATATCCGTACCCTCGGAGAAAAGCTCGGAAAATACATCTCCAAAAATTTTGAGGAAGTCTTCAGTACGGGGAGGGTCACAGACGAGTTCAGGACAAAGGTCGAAACAATGGTAGAATTCCTCTTTGAGAAGTATGTGTGAACAATAGATTTTTCTAGGTGTACCAGACCAAGCAATACAATGAAAAAAGTACTGTGGACGGGAATTATCGCTTTATTCTTGCTTGTTTCAACCACTGCACAGACAGATGTTGTCGTCCATGTCGAGATGAACATCGCAGGGGGCTCTATCCACTCCGATACGTTGAATGTCAGCTACTCTATTGACAAATCATTGGGTAACCTGTCTCTCAGATTGGTGAATAGTGAGGGTGCAGAGATCGAACTCTCCAAGGGTCTCGTAGACACCGGCGAGAACATCATCGGTTTTGGAAATGTAATCGATATAGTGCTAGCGGATGGTGATGAGAGCACCGTAATAGGCATGATCAATGTCTCCCGTGGAACTTGGTCTCATCTCAAACATGTCTACATCAACTGGACATTCGGACAACCTGCCCCGCTTGACAACCAAGGATTCGCTATCGGAGCTATGCGTGCAATCGATGGTTTGAACTCTCTGTCCATGAGGATCCTCGCCCTCGACGACCTGAAGGTTCTGGCCGAGGCGGTTCGCAATGTTATGTTCGGATCTTCCCAAGATTTGAATGGTGACGGTGAGGTCACGACCTACTCCGATCCGTTCGGTTTCGCCCAGTACGTGTACGGGATGAGGGATCACATCTCCAATGCCATCAAGTCATCAGATGCAGATCCTGACAAGGTTGATCTTGTCAAATCCAAGGGATACGACGACTTCTCCTCCCTTATTGATGAAGGTTCATACAGCGACTTCTCAATTGGGATCGGGACGTCTGACGCACTACTAGCCAAAATGTATCAGATTGCACTTCCAGCACTGAATGCCACAACGCAAACATTCGAGACGTACAGAACCAACCTAACTTCTCTTGTGCAAGAGGTGTACAGTGGATTACGCGCTCCGTTCGACGGAGTCCGTGACATTTACTACGGACTTGAACTGCAGGGTGCATTCACCCTCACAAAAGCTGAGAATCAGGTGTCGACGGAGTCTACTGCACCAGTGATCCTCACGTCCTCTATAATCGCTGTCGTGCTGATCAGAAGGCGTGGGGAGTAAAATTGCGCATAGCGTCCACTAAACGACAATTGTAATCTCTGTTTTCTGGTTAAAGTTATCGTGGAACTATTCCAATTGATGAACCATAAATCTATTTCTTTTTTCAAGTTGTTCCTCTAGTTGTGTTCTGTCCTATCTGTGTTTCTTCTTCACATGTAGTACCTGCTACTAGATAGGTATGACATGATTGGTTACACATTGTCAGTACGGGTATAAGCGAGTGAAAACCTATGTTGGGTTTTAATTGGTCAGTTGAGAAAGATTAAGAATAAAGCGAGATTATTCGTCCTCGCCCTCGTCTATGTACTTCCGAAGCCTTGCCAGCTCTCTAAGCATGTCGCTTCTAAGAGCTGCAATACTGGTGGACTGTGCGAACTTGTCCTTATCCTCCTGCTGTCCCGCCATGGGGTTCTGTGCCTCGAATGGTGAGACTGATGTTACTTGATCGGGTTTCTGCGGTGAGGGGATGCTTGGCTTAATGCTTGCAGGGCTAGGTATGGATGATTTTTGACTAACTGGAGGGGCCGCAGGTTTGGCCGATGGTGGAGGGGGTATACTGACCTTCCCGCTTGGTGGTGGTGGTGCGACTGGCTTCCCCCCTGGCATGGGTGGTGCCTTGGACTCCGCCACTGTTGGAACCTGTGGTTGGAATGACTCAGGTGCCGGTGCGGTCTTTTTCACATCTGTCTTGGCGGTGACCGGAGGGATGACAGGTGGAGTTTGCACTTTGGGCATAAATGGATCTGCTGTTCTTGCAGGAGGCTTGTTAGTAGGGATGGTCTGAGTTAGATCCTCGAATTCAGAGACGACCTCCTGAACCTCCTCTGATGCATCAAATTCATCCTGATTATAGCTCTCACCCATCTCAGAGAGTTTGTTCTCCAGGACTTTAATCTCGGTGTCATATAGCTTGATCAGTTTATAGTAGGAACCAGAGCTAAGTTTCCCTCTGTTGTGAGCCTCCTCAGTGTTCTCTTGTGCGATGTAGAGGGCATCAAGATCAATCTTAATCGCCATGGTCTTGTCCTCATCGTTCTTGAGAGCTTGGTATCTCATCTGATGACCATTCCCACCAGCTTTTGCTCCTCCTTTTCTACTTGAGGAGTAGACCGAGATGAGGGTCATGATAGCAGCCAGAATCACAGAGAGCACAACTGTCAGAAGAATTACTTTATTTCCTAGTGACATGCCCTGAACGGGTAGTGAATCGATAAAATTGAGAATTGGGTCGTCGTTCGCCATGTGGACCATACCTGTAAGTTACATTCTACTATGGAATGAATTCCTACTTAAGGATTATTGAGCCTGAACATTTATTCAAGTAATGTGGGAGATGAACTGCGGTAATTTACGAGAGTGTGGGGAAGACAACGTACTCATCGAATCTTACCAATAGCCCCATTTTTTCAAGGTGAGATAGCCTGTCTTCGAGTCTTGATTTGTCCCAGCCTGTGACGGAGATCAACTGGTCGACTGTTAGTTCTCCGACTCCTGAGGCAGCGAAAAGGATCTTTTCCACATCGTTGCTAAGTTCGATTGCGGAGAAATAGACTAGGGTCTTTCCGTTGTTCTCTGTGATCTTGGCTATGAGACCTTCCTTCTTGAGTTGCTCAAGTGCCTCACGGATATCGCCCTCCTTTATCTCCCAGTTCTTTCTCGTTTCCTTGAAGTACTGCTCGAGGAAGTCAAGTGTGATGACTCTGTAGCTCTTGTCCAGCTCCTCATTACCAATTCTGAGTAGTTGCATTTTCATCTTATCCAAGTATCCTTGTCGGTTGAACCTCGGACTCTTGATCTTCTCACCTATGGCAGAGTACGGATCGAGCCCAGCCTCTGACTTGATGATTTCAATCCTCTCGAATATCTTGAGCGAGCTTATGTTCCTCAGCTTCTTCTTCCTTTTTTCTAATCCCTCTCTCAGGGTGCTCTGACGTCTTTCCTTAGCGTCTCGCCTCGTACCGTCCAGCGATTTCTCGAATGCACCAAACATCTCTCTTTTTTTATCCACAATTAAGTATTTACCCTTCGAATTAATAAAGCGCGTTAAACTTGATTGGAGTATATCTCAAATACTAAGTGCTTCTCCACAAAATCAGTCATAATTTTCTCAGGAATTGAGACTATGTCTATATTTAAAAATTATGATTTTCATAGATTAGATTAGAATAAGAATGTCTAGACATAAATCAAAGTCTCGACAAAGGTCCAAGACAGTCGTTAAGGCAGCCAACAGACCTCATGTCGAGCATCTAGAATTTACAAGGAACCGGCTCAATGATGGGCAACTTGAATTTATCGCATACGGTTCCGCACGGGAGGTGGGTAGATCTGCATTTATTGTGCAGGATCGCGACAGGACTCTACTCTTGGAGGCAGGTTTGAAACTAAGACCTGACGACGTATCATTACCCCCCGAGGGGTTGATCAACCACACTCCTGAGATCGATAGTATCATCCTGAGCCATGCTCACGTGGATCACTCAGCATATATCCCCACACTCTACCAAAACGACTTTGAGGGGAAGACCTATATGACCGAACCGACACTTGACGTATCGTTGATGCTATGGAAAGATCACTTGAAAATTGAGGGTGAACGTTACTGGACTGAGGATGCGTTAGAAGATGCTTACTACCACACCGAGACCCTCAAGTACAAAAAGAAGACGAGGATCATGGACGATATCACTCTTGAGTTCTACAATGCAGGTCATATCTTGGGTTCGGCTATCTCGGTCATAGACTGGGATGGATACAGAATCCTCTACACTGGAGACATCAATGACAATGTCACTCCTCTCTTCAATGGCTATCATATGCCCGAGTTCGACGAGCCCATTGATCTGATCATATCCGAGGGTACGAATGGGTGTGGAGAGGTTCCCAAGAGGACTCAGGCTAATCGCCAATACATTTTCGAGGCGCTTGACACGCTGAATCGAGGACATAAAGTCCTGGCCCCAACCTTTGCAGTGGGGAGAAGCCAAGAACTCCTAATCCTCCTGACCGAGCACATCAAGGACTATCCAATCTTTGTGGATGGTATGATAAACCGGATGAACGCGATCACCGAGCGGTACCTCACTCCTGACTGGGTAGACTCAGCTTTGCTGGATCGCCTGAGAATGGAGGGGAGGTCTTCCCCCTTCGACTATGAGAACATCTTCCCGATAACCAGTGACAACTATGATCGACCACACGACTTCAGGAGGCACTTGGGGTCAAGCAACGAGCCCGCTATCATCGTCTCCACCTCTGGGATGCTGATGCCCTCGCCAATGCACCTGCATCTGAGGAATCATGGTACTGACCCGAACAACATACTGACCTTTGTGGGTTACCAAGCTGAGGGTACTCTTGGAAGGGAGATTCTCGAAGGGAAGAGGAAGGTGGAATTGAGTGCTGACTTCAGGGGCAACACTGTCACAGTGGACATCAAAGCAAAGATCATGAGCTTCAGGTTCTCGGGTCATTCATCTGCGGATGGTATCCAGAGATTGGTGACGGAATCCGGTGCGAAGAACTCGGTGATTATCCATTCAGATGTCCAGAACGCAGAGGCAATTCAAGGTTTTATAGGACCTGAGAATACCTATGTTCCAGAGCTTAGAACTCCAATAACCTTCGAAAAATCTAAAGACCAGGAATAACTCTTTCCCGCTCTGCAGGGTCGTCAAGATCTACTCTCTTGATCCCCAATTGCTGAGCTACCTTGATTTTCACCTCTACTGTGAATTCACAGGCAGGGTTATCTCCCCTTCGTTTATTGTTCCACCTTACATTTACGGATGGGTCAAGGACACTAGTAGTGAATCGCTTTAGAGATCCGGCTACGATGGAACAGGCATTGGAGTATGCTTCTTCACCTTTACACAGGCAGGGTGATACCCTGATGGTTGCTGAATGGTCGTCAATAGGTATCACTTCAAACCTTGACTTCACCCTCAATCCTCCGTTCTCACCATGTTCGACTGACATGAATGGATAGTGAATCATCAGTTGAATGAGGTTAGTGTTGAGGATATCTACAAGGCTCTTACCTTCGTGGTTTGTCTCGAACTGTATCGTAGGGGTGAGAGTATAGCCTATATTGAGAAGTGACTGCCTGTCGGAAACAGTCTCCGCGATCTTTCTGTAGATGTCGGCTATCTCCCCGAGGTAGTACCTCCTCCCCTTCTTGTCTGCTGATGCCTTGGTTGCTTTAATCCTGCCAGTGGTGACCAGTTCATCGAGGGTCTTACGTAGGCTGTTCCTATTAAGGTGGATTCCCAGAGAACCGTAGTATTCGATGATCTCCTTGATGGAAAATGACCTAGGGTACATAGAGAGTAATGTGATGACTTTGGTCTTTCGAGCTGAACTGCTCATTCGGGAGGACATTCCTAATCCTGTCATTGGTGGGTGAATATAACTATGTGGATGCGCTAACCAGCTCTCGTGCAGACTCAATGTGTGCGTCAAGCTCCATGGGAGAGAGATCTGGATTTAGCGTGTAGTATATACTTCGCATGTCCTCTAGATTCGGGATTTGTGTGATGACGCTCTCTTCGGACAACCTTTTGAGGGCGTACCGTACCGTCTTGGCTGGCATACCCACCTTGAGGATCAGCTGCTTCTGGGTGAGGGGTGAGCTCTCAGCCAGTGCGTTGATCAAGGTTTTGGATGATTTTGGTAGTTTGGGAAGATGGATTTCGGACATAATTTTCACCTGTTGTTGTGCACTACTGAACAAAGAATTAATTTTGAGATACGTTCTCAATAATTGTCCATCGTAGTTACAATTCTGTCATTCTCATAATCCTATTTAAGTATTTGGTCAATGAGAGTGAGTACCTACCTCTTCTGTAAACGATTCAATTCATGCTGAATGGCGAAAAATTCCCTTGATTATACTTCTCGAACTCACTTGAACTGATATTATTGATATCGATTCACTACTTT
>WAMJ01000193.1 GCA_015522385.1 Candidatus Heimdallarchaeota archaeon | reverse complement strand
GATATATTCATTGTACATCTCATCCGAGACCAAGAGGAGGTCATACTCACTGCATATATCATAAAGTAACTGGATGGTCTTGAGATCCATGATCGCTCCAGTCGGATTGCTCGGGCTGTTGAGGATAAGTGCACGAGTCCTCTGGTCGATTTTCCGTCTAAGCTCTTGTTCGTCAAACCGGAATTGCATGTCGGTCGCTACGTACCTAGGTTCAGCCCCAAGGGAGGAGACAATATCACCATAACTCACCCATGATGGGTTGAGAACGATGACATTATCTCCGGGGTTAACGACACTCCACAGTGAAGCGAAGATAGCTAACTTCCCACCAGCCGTGACTGTCACCTCAGAGACGTAATCAGACTTGGAGTACTTAGAGTAGTAGTTAGATATTGCCTCACGGAATTCAGGTATACCCTTGCTGACAGTATACTGAACTTTTCCTTCCAAAGCAAATTTCGCAGTGGCGTCAAGTACCTCCTGAATTGGAAGGAAATCAGGTTGACCGATTTCGAGGTGGATGACATCTCTACCTTTGGCTTCAAGTTGCTTGGCATTGGCAAATATCAGAGCGGTTGCAGAGCCCTGAACTGAACTGAGAAAATGCGAGATTTTTGGCACTGACTATCTAGGATTGGAGTGTTTTTTAGTGTTGTAGCTTATACCAGTACAATTTGCACTCGCGAACAGAAAGTTCGATTCTTGAGATTTTTGAACCTTTTGAGACTTTGGATTTTTATATCCTCTAATCGAAGGAGAATTACAGATGATCATCGACACAAATTCCTTATTCGGCGTAAGTTGGGAAATTGTCATCACCTTCGGATTTGTTATAGCAGCCCTGTTCCTCCTCGTCACAGGAGTTTTTGCCCTCTGGCTTAAGCCAGGAACCCTCGCGTTTCAGCAGGCATTCTACAGTACATTCAGTGTTCTCCCCCTCACCTTCATTGGGATGGTCGTGGGTGTAAATTCTCAGCTCCTGTTACAGTGGGTCAATGACCAAACAGTGGGCACAGACCCAATTATCAACGTTACTGTCGCTTCATTCATCGGAATTTCGGTCTTCATCTGGATCAATATGATGATGCGGGTCAAGATGAGGGAACATTTCGAGAAACTGAACACCATGACCCAATCAATTGCAGAGGGGGATCTAAGAATCTCAAAGGAATCCCTCAAGGTTCCTCATAATGACGTGTTGTACGGCTTCTACTACGGTTTCGAAGCGATGATCGTCGAATTGCAGTCCGTGATTAAGCGCATCAGGACTGCAGCCACCAGTGTGGCAACGACTGCGGAGCAGATTGCAGCGTCTAGCTCCGAGGTGAGCTCGTCAAGCGAGTCCATATCTGCGATTATGGAAAACATCAGTCAGGGGACTCAGGAACAGGTTGCGCGGGCAAATGATGCAAGGAATAGTGCGGAGAACTTAGGTGTAACAATCAACGAATCATTCGAGAGAATTGAGGAAGTGCTACAATTGACACTCGCCATCGCAGAAGAGACTAACCTACTCGCACTTAATGCGGCCATAGAGGCACAAAGAGCAGGGGAAGCAGGCAGAGGATTTGCAGTTGTTGCGAAGAATGTGAGGAGGCTGGCAGATGATTCACGAAATTATGTCGATGAAATTGAAGATGTTATTCGTAACGCCATCACCCTTATCCAAGAGGGTCAGCAGAATATCACCAACTCGGTTGCCCAGATATCAGAAGTAAGTGAAGATGTGGCTACAGCGTCAGAAGAAGTTGCTGCCTCTGCAGAAGAGCAGACTGCCACTATGGAAGAGCTTGTGGCAGCCACCTCAGAGCTTTCATCTCTCGCCAACTCCTTGGAGCTTACTCTACAGAAATTTACAATTGAGAATTGAGACCCTAATAAAAGGGTTAATACATACCCTCACCCGAGAGGAAATGTTGACCGAACAGACAAAGCGAGGAATAAAATTCTGGGCAACTGTTATTCTGATGGGGATAATTTTTATCCTTTTGGTACAAAGTATCGGTGGACTAAGTGTGCTGATCGACGGGATTGTCGAGTCTTGGCCATTGGGTATACTTGGTGTCGCTTTGCTCTATACTCTGGTCATGTTGATTCGAGTAGTTCGCTGGAACCTTCTGCTCAGATCTAGCAATATTGAGGTTGAGTTCTCATTACTAGCGAGGGTGGCATGGATCGCATGGGCCCAGAACGCTGTGCTTCCCGCACGATTGGGAGAGGTATCAAGACTATACATTCTGAAAGACCGGGAGGATGTCCCCGTCTCTGTGACGACCGCCTCTATCCTCTTGGAGAAATTTTTCGATCTGTTCGGGTTGCTCTTTGTACTCGCAACATCAGCACTGCTTTTCTCCATCGATAACACAGAGCTACAGTCAAGTTTTGTACAGAATATTCAATTGCTCGGGGTTCTCGTTTTAATAGGTTCCCTTAGTATCCTTTCCACTGTTGTCTTCGACGAGTTCTACCTTCGACTCCTCAATTTTATGCCCCTGAAAAGTAAGCTGATCCCGCTTTTTAAAAGGTTCCAACGCTCGGCTAAGACGTTGCTCAAGAACAGATTCATGTTCCTCCAAGTTATGTTAATCTCAATTTTGCAATGGTTCATTGAGGCACTTACTATCGTTACAATTGCGTGGGTGCTAGGTGTACGAATTAGTGTGATTGGGATTATATTCGCTGCAATTGTAGGCTACGCTACCTACATTTTCCCAATAACTCCAGGTTCCTTGGGACCATTTGAACTCTTTGTAGGGCAGTTGCTCGTCATTATTGGAAACATCACAACGGATCAGGCTACAAAAGTACCATTTGTCACCCATATCCTTGTAATTGTCTATCTTGGACTGACTTCCCTGATAGCAACTACTACCCTCAGCTATCGAGAGAAAAATCTGGAGAGCTAGGCTTTCAGGACGGGAAGTGATCGGATACTAAATAAATAGAACGAGTATAAGCGCGATAATGGCAGATGATATTGTAATTGGTGATTACACAATCAAGACCGATCGAAAATACATGGCATCACATGAGTGGGTCAAAGATCTTGGTAACGGAAAATACAAGATCGGCATTTCTGACTATGCACAAAAGAGCCTTCATGAGATCACTTATGTCCAATTCGAGGAAGAGGATACTGAGTTCGAGCAGAAAGAGGTGATTCTCACTGTTGAGGCAATTAAAGCATCTGGAGACATATACGCACCTTTTAAGCTCAAGCTTATCGAGAACAATGAAGTACTCGAGGACGATCCAGAGAAGATAAACGAGAGCCCTTATGAAGATGGATGGCTAGCAATGTTCGAGGCAATTGAGTACGACGACTCCTTGCTAATCACCCCAGAGGAGTATAAATCGATTGTAGAGAAGGAGCTCGAGGACATTTAGTACTTACTTAGTAGTCGTCAATCCCCAAAAATTCTAGGAAATAAACCTCAGTCTTATCTACAAAGTCCATCCCCTTCTCACTCAACCGAAAGTAATTGGCGTTATCATGATTTTCTACAATGACATATTCTCCTTCAATTAGTTCCTTCAGCAAGCCGTCTATCTGCTTGGTAGTGGCGATATTTGACTGTTTCTTAAGCTTGTATTTAGAGATACCCACGGGTGAATCCTTGATGTGGAGAAGTAACTGAAATTTCAGTTGTGTCCTATCTCGGTTCTTTCCCATGACTCTCAATTAGATACCACCAAATCCATTAATAAGGATAGTGAGTTACTAGTGGTTTAACCCTAGTAAAACTCCTTTTCGAGGTAATTGTCAAAATCCTCCGTGGTTTGTTCCTTGTGCTGAGAGAACCTCCTAATGTAGTAAGCATTCTCTAGTAGAACAAGGGAGACGAGTAAACTTAGTATCCCAATAACCAACCCTGATTCAGTGACAATGAGGAATAACGAGAGAATAAGCGTAACTATTCCCAAGATCATAACATGGCTTGAGTGCCTTGTGAGGAATGACACCATCTCGCTGTAGTCGAAATAGAGTCTGAACTTTTCGAAGGTTTTGCCACGGGGATCGTGTTCCTCGAATCTTCCATATCTTCTCCGGAAATAGCGATCAGCTCTTCGTACTAGGATAAAGATCCCGATCATTGTCAAGGGGACTGCTGCAAGCATGAGAATTCCACCGAGTAAGAATATGACCACTGTGAGGGGATCACCAGCTGCCGCCTCTGCCACAGTCCCAGATATCTCGCTAAGTGTCTCACCTATAGTCGCCTCTACCTTAGATTCAGCGGTTGATGTCCCAGTTTCGGTTGTCGTCTCATTCTGCAGAGGAGCGACGTATGTCTCTTGTGGAGGTAGACTACCAGCATTGACATCAGCCGGAGCTACGGTGATAATCGAAAGGACAAGGACAGCGAAGAGGAAGTATGTATACCTCACCAAATAATACTGTACACTGTCGATTATAAAATGTAGGGGATATATTTAATCCCCAAAGGGTGAAAATTTCTCCCTCCAACTTTAATACACACTACGACAGGGGTTAATTATGAGAATATTCCTAGTAGTACTCCTTCTGATTTCAAGCTTAGGAGTGAGTGCGGACCAAACAAATTTCGTTGCAATCAGATTCCAATACAACGAACAGCAGGCTTCCCTTATCCTAGATGGGGAAGTGGCTGAGGTTGTCGTAGGAACCACTTCGTATCGATCAGAGCTGTACAGAACCGCAAATCTTGCCCAAGAGTTATTGAATCGCACAAGTACATTACCAGAGGGAGGAGAGGGGAGAGTATTTATAAATATAGGTGGAAATACCATCAATCGAACCTATAATGATAAAGTCGAATCTGAGTTCCAGAACCTTGTCATGGAGATATTCTTCAGAGTTACAGGGTTGGATCAAGAAGAACCTATGCAGGCTTGGCCTGTCGATGTGAATGTAGCAGTTATGGAGTCATATCCAGAGCAATATGCTGTAAGTACGCTTATCCATCGGAACAATGACCTACTTGCAGTTGTGATCAATGTCTCACCACAACTTCTTGTATTGGCGAATGACAGGGTAATATACAACCAGACGACTGAGGTGTCCATAAATTCTGGAGGGCAAACCGTCGAGACCACGTTCCCAACATTCAGTGTCGGGGAGAATTATGGACCGGATGACCTGACCTTCGTGGTCTCTGTAGAGAACTACGGAGTGAATGATAACTGGGAGCGGATAGATACCAGTACTTTCAAATACAACCTGCAGGGTGAAACCACCAATAATGAACTTCCATTCATAGCACCATTTACAACAATCATTTTCTTCATAGTAATCAAACGTCGAATCTCTGTCTCCAGGCGCTGAGTTCATCTAGCGTCACATTTGATCCACAGATCACAACAACCACTCGCTTTCCTTCAATGTCAAGTGATCCTGAGGTCAAGAGAGATACTGTGCATGATGTCGCAGGCTCAACAAGGATTTTTTCATGCTCCAAGAACTCCACCATAGATGCTACAGCTGACTTATCGGTAACAATATGAGCTCCAGAAAGTCTGTCCCTAAGGTATGAGAAAATCTCAGGAGTCGTACGTCGAGCACCTAGGGTTTTTGCAATTGAGGTAATGTCGGGAAGTGTCACGAGCTGCCCCGCATTTATGCTCTGAAAGAGAGAGTCTGCACCCTTCGTCTCAACGCTATGGACTTCGACATGGTCCAGAAGTCCCCTTGCATCCAAGTTTCGAGTGATTCCGGTGATAAGACCACCACCTCCAACAGACACCAGAATCATGTCAAAGTTGTCTATTTGGTCAATGAGTTCGTTTACGATGGTGCCCTGACCAGTGATAACCTCTACGTCTGCAAATGGGTGGATATACAGTAAAGACGTTTCTGATGCAAATTCAATTGCGATCTTGTTTGCATCATCCCAGGTGTCACCAACCAGCTTGACCTCAGCACCCAATTTCTCCAGCAATTCTACCCGGTAGTTTGAGGTCGATATCGGGAGGAATACCCTACAGGGGATATTCAGCAATCGTGCTGCAATCGCTACTCCGAGCCCGTGGTTACCACCGCTAGCTGTTACAACAAAATTGGGAAGGGGATTTTGGGAGAGGAGAGAGTGCATTGCGCCCCTGATCTTGAAGGAATGCCCTGGGTTCAGGCACTCCAGTTTGAGGAATACATCCGCTCGCAACATATCAGACAACCAACCTGAACGGATGACAGGACTGGGAGACATTACTCGTCTGACATGTTCTTCTGCTAGATCAAAGTCTTCTAGACGATAGCTCACAGCCAAGAGATGGAGTCCTCCCTTTAATTATTTCCTTTGTCCAGAGGACGAAACAGAGATTTTGGACAACTCGTGTTGAACTGGCAGAACTTACACTTGATATAACTGCTGGCCCCTCGGGGCTTTCTTTCCTCCCTCCAGTAAGCAACAAGATCAGAGATGGTCTCCAGCGTCTTATCCCTCCGCTTCTGTGTTAGAGAGTACTTGTGGATTCTAATCCTTGAGTTGAACTCCTGTTCGAGAGCGTTCTCTTCCCCATCGAGATATCTTATAAGAGGTTCCACAATCGATTCCCTCTGGACGTCTTGTAGGACCTTAGGGATGACAATTTTCATACCACTGATATTGAAACCCATCTGCTCAAGGGATAGGGCATAGAGGAAGGCTTGAAATCTCTCTCCGGGGTAAGTCTTCTTCAGGTTGTTTGGGTTTCGAGTGGTCTTGATCTCAAGAAGATAAAGAGGTTTTCCATCCCTGAAGATCAGCCCATCGTGGATCCCGCTGATCACTATCCCTTCAGTTTCATACCTTGTAGGGAAGATCGAGGTGATTGTCCTCTTCTCCTCAATGTGCTTGATGAGTTGTTCTGTAGGAACTACCTCGGTGGGGACGAGTGTGTCGTGAATCTCTGTCCCGACTTTCTGAACCTCAAGCTCCTCCTTACCAAATTGCTCCTCGAAATCCACTTTCTGCTCACAGAACAGCTGAGCAGCCAGAGTCGAGACAAAAAGTCTCGATTTCCCGAAACGGAGCGGCACCTCCGACTCCATCTGAGGCCTATTGAGAAGCGAATCTTTCCAGTTCATTGTGTTCGTGATCTCCTGCTCCCACCTAGTATCAGTTTTGCATACAGGGGAGAGAGATTGCTAACCTGTGTGTATACGCCTTGGTACAGTGCCTCGAAAAAGTCAGATTTTATTACCGCTTTCTCGTGGGCAAGACGGGGAGGTATAAACCAGTCCTGCTCGTCAGAAAGGGTGAGGAGGTCTGCTAGCAGTTCCTCCTGTCCAAGGGCGACACTGGCGAATTGGTCTATACGTATCGGGGTTCCCTTGTCCTTAATTGAGCAGTAGAATGTTTTGAGCTTGTCGAATCCATCAGGGAGTTTTATGTTCTCCTTTTCCCATATCTGTGGGACGACCGTTCTTCCCAAGGTCTTCTGTGCATCGATTTCTTTCATCATACTGTATCCTGCTTTCTCCTTCGATACCACGGAGAAGAAAGTGGTATCGGTGAATTCTGATTTTGCACTTACGAACTTCTTGGTGTAGTTATCCTTGGGGATACCTAGAACCCTCACGTCCGACTTCTGAACCTCTTCCAAAAACGAGGAGAGAGCAGAACCATATGCCACAATCTCATTGAAGAATACCTCAACTTCTGGCTGAATATTCCGGGAGTCTTTCCATGCGTTGGATATCCTGCTTGGGACACCTACCCTGAAAAGAGTTTCAAGTGTACCGTCAACCATCAGATACTTTGGAGATCCAGATTTGAGAAGTTTGAGTGATACCATAATCTCCAGCTTCTGCCTGAGTAGTCCTAGCAGATCCTCAGCAAGGTCACTGACGGATATCATTGTCCTCCGTGTGATCTGCCATGGCTCATTCTTCACCTCTTCTGGACCCATAATCCGCCCTGCAGCTTGTGCGAACAATATCTTTGACCCCCTCGTATTCAGCGACCGAGAGCCTCCATCTACCGCTGCAACAATGGGCATACAGGGGCTCATGGTAGGAAGTGAGTGCCAAGGGGTATTATTGACTGGGTCTGTACGGTCATTCACCTGATCCATGAAGTACTTGATCTCGTTTTCAAGAGAGGTAGAAATCTTATTTATCAGACTCCTGAGGGAGTCGAGGTCAGTAAGTTCTTCCAAGGTATATCCCAATCCCCCCTGACACGTCGTCCCTTATTAATGCACCCGTGAGATATTTTCAGGTGAAATTCTCAGGGTTAAAGACAAGATTTGAATACTCCACCACATCCAGAGTATTTGTGAATTACTACGTCCATGAGACTGCTGTGGTAGAGGAGGGAGCAAATATCGGTGAAGGCACAAAAATATGGCATTTTGCCCATGTGAGGAGAACCGCGACGTTGGGTAAGAACGTGATAGTTGGGAAAAGTAGCTATATTGATGCAGAGGTTAAAATCGGTGACAACGTGAAGGTTCAGAATCTAGTCAGTGTGTACAATGGAGTAACTATAGGGAACGACGTCTTTGTTGGACCTCACGTTGCTTTTACCAATGATCTCCACCCGAGGGTCACCGAAGAATGGGAGATCACTCAAACATCGGTAGAGGATGGGGTGAGTATCGGTGCAAACTCAACGATTATATGCGGGAACATTCTGGGGAGATACTCACTCATTGGTGCTGGATCAGTGGTGAATAAGGATGTTCCACCACATGCTCTTGTGGTAGGTAATCCTGCGAGGCTTATCGGATGGGTCTGTTATTGCGCACGGAAGATCGCGGGTCGCGACTTCGAGGGAGGAAAAGTCGTCTGCGAACATTGTGGAAGAACTGTAGAGGTTAACCTGTAAAATACCTAAATCATTCTTCCTGAAAACGCGAAACAAGTGTATAACTCCACAAGTTATTTAAAATTCAGATTTTGAGTAGGAATAGTTACCGTAAAGAATCTTGAACAGAGAGGTTATATCATTGAAATTTAAGTTCGGAAAGATTATTTTCATCTTCGCACTACTCGCTGCTATGTTAGCAGCGCCCGTACCAGGGCTTAATGGACAAAATACTTCTGATGGCTCAGCATCACTCCAGGACATCACACTCTCGGGAGTTGTCGATCATCCTCCAAAAGTAGAAGGACTTAACGCTACAGCATTTGTGAATAGGACAGTAGCCATCCGCATTAACTCTGAAATTGTACTTCAAGATGACATTACAGTAACGATTAAGGACAATAAAACAAGCATTGGGATGATCAACTACACGATACCTACCGTATTCCAGAAAGATGTACAGAGTGTCAGGGTCTGGGTCCAATACTCCAGTTTCCTCGATATTCAGAACCAAGATTTCAGGAGAGGTTTCGAGGTGTACAAGGGTCTCGAAGCAACGACATACTACATTGATGTCTCCAACAACTCCAAGCCTATAACCGACAATGTGACAAAGAAGATCTATATTAGGACAGAGCTAACTGCTGTCAATCACATTAGGTTCAGCTTGGATGAATTTGAACAGAGGGCTGAATTCATCACCCCCGTGACCCCGCTCCTGTCAAATATCAACACGACTGGAAGAGTCGAGATAGGGCTGGAGAGCCAGCAGGACAGATTCTCTTCTGATTCCACGGGAGACTACCAGTTGAACAACAACAGCCTGATCTATAATAATCTCGAGAGTAATGGGTACGACAGGGACAAGGGACTTGTTGAGGATGTAGACTATGCCACCGTAGTTTTCAAATCTACCACAGACTTTGAGGCAGGTGGGTTCAGTATCACCATCCCGTTTGTCTTTGAACAAGTTAACAGAAGAGTTATTATCGACCCATATGGATACGTCTACGTCAGAGAAGAAGTCACACTCCGTCACCTTGGAGCTCCAAAACCAAAAAACTCACCTAGCTATATACGAAGCTTTGGTATTGGAGGAACTCAGCTCTCTGTCCCAGGATCAGCAACCGTAACGAATGTCTATGATGTCGAGGGAAGTTTGAACCTTAAAGACAGGGACACTGACACTGGGTTCCCGAAGACAGATTCTCTCCCAGATGGTTCATTCAAGGGTCTGAAAATAGCCTTCAGGAATACAATCTACGGTGGTGAGGAATATACATTCACCGTGGAGTACAGGTTCAGTACAGCAGACGTAATTGTCATTGGCTCGAATGACAGGATGACATTTAACACAACCATGATGTCGAGGTTCAACACAACCGTCAGCGACTTCAGAACTACCTTCGAATTCCCTGAAGGGGCACGATTCCTTGGTGAAAACTTCAAATCCACAAATCCGCTCACGACCTATGAATTCAGTGTCAAAACGGATCGTAACTCCTTCAGCCTCTTCAGGCATCCGGAGTTTACCATCAAGGCCACAAACTTCACCTCATTCGACAACAATGAGTTCAACATCTTTTTCGAGTACAACAGGATTTGGGTGGTAACTCCGATACTATCATACACCATAGTAACCCTCATCCTTCTCCTTGCCTATGCTGGTTTCGCCAGTAAATATGGAGGAAGGAGTTCGAAGAAGATCGAAATTGTGAAGGAGAAGATACCAGTCAAGGAACTTGAGGACTTCCACAGAGTATTCGTTGACTACCAGTCTGCCTCCAACACCCTTGAGAAGCTCAGGCAGGACAGACGGACTAAGAAGATCAACAAACGTGAGTATGATGAGCAGACTAAAGCGGTCAATAAGAGACTCAAAGCTCTTAACATCGAACTAGGGAAGGTGGTGAAGAATGCAGAGGGCATTCCTCACAAGTATTTCAAGCTCATCCAGAACACAATGAACACCTTCAACAAGCTGCAGAATACATATGTCAGCATTAGGGAGAATAGGAAGAACTACCGCGAGAAGAAGATCACAAAGAGCGTCTACCAGAACATGGCGGAAGAGTATCTTGATCAGATCGATGATCTCCAGGCCAAAGTAGACCGAAATCTCACCTCCATCGAGGAACTGATCTTCTAATATTGTCTAATTTCTTGTACACGAATTCTAATATCAACACTTTTTAGATCGCAATTTATCAGATTAATTAGTAATGACCAAGAGACGACATCCAAGCAAGCTCATTAGGATAGGAGACCTTCTCAAAGCACAAGAGGTCGAGGTAAAAAATCCATTCGAGGACGAGGAGAGAAGATACATCGTCCTCAATAAGGACCCACTCTTCAGGGTCAAAATATTCGGTACTGTCGTCTCAAGGCGGGAGGGCGAGACTTCAAAGGAGAATGCAAGCGGAAGTAAAAAGTACCTACTCCTCGAAGTGGATGATGGTACAGGGACAATAACCGTGGCATTATTTGGAATGACCTCTGTATTCGACAAGATACGTAGAGGAGACATTGTCGACATAGTCGGGAGACCGAGGTCGTACAACGACCGCATCTCAGTAACTGCACAGTCTGTGCAGATTGTCGACATCGATTTTGAGCTCTACCAAAGGGTGAATCTGCTGGAAATTGAATCTGGGGAGGAGGGATTCGAGCCAGAGGGGAGGATCCCAAAGTACCTCACATTGAGCGAATTTGAAGATTGGAGAAGTCAGAATTCAGAAAGAATTAATGAAGGGGGAGATCTTCCTTCGGAGATGATGCCCAATGTCAAAGATCAGGTATTCGAGATTATCAAGAATGCAAACGGGATTTCAAAGGAGGAGATCATGGAGATACTTAGCTACAGCGGTGACGCGATAGATGCTGCAATACACGCCCTCCGATCTGAAGGGATGATCCTCACACCAAATTCAGGAAAGTTTGTCCCGACATAACTTCATTCTGAATCTTATCAAAAGACCTTAATTACCGAGGCGAGGAGTGGAGTTAGACCACTTGCCAAAGTGGAACGAGTCGATAGTGAAGCTTGGTATCATGCGTGCTTCGGGAGCATGTGATCATGGGTTCAAATCCCATTCGACTCATCCTTTGAAGATAACGAACCCATGAGCTTGCATATTGAGGTAATTAAGGCCATCTGCATTTCTCTCCCTTTTCACCTCTGACGATTGTATTAATTTTGGCCTAATCCTTCCCCAATATTGATTTCAAGGCAGATGCCCAGAGAATCAGGTGAACAAGTAGATATCGCGCAATTCGCGATTGAGTGAGATAAGAATAGTAATTTCCGTATTGCGCTGTCAGATTGGATTCTCCTCGTGCATCGACCATGCCCCGTGTTCAGCTATTATTCTGCAAGTATAAGGGAGCCCCGAAATTTGCAGATAAGCCCAACTATACGCATTTATTGTACAGATCCCACGATCTCTCGGAGGGCTCGAAGATTCCCAAGATCATCACGTTCCTCGGTGATTGGAGTCTCGAGGATTAGAGGAAGATGTTGAGCTTTGAAGTGGTGATAACTGAAGAAGTTCCGGAAGCCCTCAACCCCAATGGTCCCGAGTCCTATATGCCAGTGCCTATCTCTCTTACTCCCAGCCTCACCAAGTGCGTCGTTCACGTGGACAACCTTGATTAGGTTGAGATCTATCTCTGAGGAGATTGTATCCAGCGTCTCGGAGGTGTGTTCACCAGACAGGTCGTAGCCAGCGACATGTGTATGACAGGTATCGAGACATACACCGAAGTTCGAGGGTCGATCCAGTCCATCGAAGATTACAGATATCTCATTGAAATCAGATCCGACTGCATTCTTGGAACCAGAGGTATTCTCTAAAAGTAGAGTGACCGGGGATTCGGGAACTGAATTAAGGTGCTCAATCACGCTCTTGATTCCGACCTTCGATCCCTTTCCCTTATGAGACCCGAGGTGAAGTACAAGGTAGTCCACACCAAGGACTTCACAGCGGGCAATTTCTGAGAGCAAAGTATCCCGAGTCTTCTCTTGACTCTCGGCTTCGATATTCGACAAGTTAGGGAGATATGGCATGTGAACAACAATCTTCTCAAATCCCAGTTCCTCCCTCCTCAGCTTGAATTGTTTGACAGAAGATTCTTCCAGAGGTTTAGCTTTCCAAGACCTTGCGTTCCGTGTGTAGAATTGGAAGGTGGTTTGATCCATCTGCTGGGCGTGTACTGGCGCGTTTTGCACTCCACCTTTAATTGACACATGAGTTCCAAAGAGCACTGATTATAGATTCCATAGTAGTGGATAAGACTTGCGAAATGGAGAATGTTCAATAGAATACTAGACTGAGATTAGTTCCCTCTGGCCCTCTTGATCGCTTCATTCATTGCGGGAAGTACCTTGAATAGGTCTCCTACTATGCCGTAATCTGCAACTTTGAAGATTGGGGCTTCTGGATCCTTGTTTACCGCGACAATGATGTCTGAGGTGCTCATTCCAGCAAGATGCTGAATTGCTCCAGAGATACCTGCAGCGATGTACAATTTGGGTGATACGAACTTCCCTGTCTGACCGACTTGGTCAGAGTGAGGTCTCCATCCAGCGTCAACTACTGCACGGGAGGCACCGACTGCAGCACCGAGTGTGGCAGCGAGCTCCTCGATTACATTGAAGTTCTCAGGTCCTCCTACACCCCTTCCTCCAGATACAATGATATCGGCCTCCGTGAGCTCGATCTTACCAGAGTCCGCAGAGAGTATCTCTACCAATTTGACCTTATCGGAACTTGGATCAGAGGCGACAGTGATGTCTGATACCTCAGGGGCACCGTCACCCTCGGGAGGTAAATCGAAGACACCAGGTCTGATGGCAGCGACGAAGTTACCCTCAACCTTTACAGTGGAGAGGACCTTGTTACCGTGGATGGACCTTACGAATGTGCTGGAATCAACTACATCACTCACGTCTCCAATGAAGGCATATCCCTTCTTGGCGCTGACAAATGGTGCGATCTCCTTACCCCATGCGGTTGAGGGTATAATATACGCATCAGCTTCCACATTGGCAATTGCCCTGCTGTAGATGTTTGAGTTGTACTTCTCGAACAGGTCGCCCTCTGCCTTCTGAACCGACTTCACACCGAATGACCCTGCAGTTGCGACGAGGTCACCGACCTGTCCTCCGATGAGGATTCCGACAACATCATCGGATATTTTCTGCGCGGCAGCTAGAGCCTCCAGCCCTGCTTTTGTTATTTTGTTATTGTAACTCTCTAGGTATACTGCGACCTTCATTGAATCACCTTCTCCTTGTTGATCAGGGCATCCACCAGCTTGTCAACTGCGTCATCACCCTCGAATATCTGACCACCCGATTTCTTGGGTGGGAACTTGACCTCTACCTGCTTGACCTTGGCGTTAGCAGCTCCAGCAAATTCCGCATAGCTTGCGCCGTCTTTCTCGTCAAGCGGCTTCTTCTTAGCCTTCATAATCTGTGGTAATTTGGGGTACCGTGGCTCGTTTATTCCCTTGTCAACAGTGACGACTGCAGGGAGTGTGAGCTCGAACTTCTCCTTCCTTCCACTTGCATCCCTCGTCACAATAACAGAGCCCTCAGAGGCCTCCATATCGGAAATCTCGGTAACTACAGGAAGACCCATCAACTCCGCTACAGCTGCACCAACATAGCCATCGTTGCTGTCTGTTGCGACCTTTCCTGCAAAGATGAGGTCTGCACCCAGCCCCTCCAATTCCTTTGAGAAGATCTTTGCCAAACCCAGAGCATCGCTTGCCATGAGATCGGGGTTGTTGATGAGAACCGAATCATCGGCACCCATGGCCAGTGCCTTCCTGATCACCTGCTGCTCGTTACCCTTACCAATTGTGAGAATCGTGACTGTTCCGCCTAGTTTCTCCTTGGTCTGGATGGCCTCTTCCAGTGCGTATTCATCATAAGGTGAGATTATCCACTGGATTCTGTCATCATATACGACATCGGTCCCGTCTGCATTGATCTCGAATCGAGTCTCTGTATCGGGGACTACCTTTAGTAAAACTACTATTTTCATATGTCCTCTAAGTGACACAAAAATTATGAATTTTAGTCGTTTGCATAAGAGCACACATCGATTTTCACAATACAGTAGGGGATATATGTGCAAAAGTACGATCTGAGCTGGAAAAATCCTCAGAAGATTCATTGAATGGATTTATTACCAACCAAATATGTTGTACCATAATGTTCAGAGCCGCGAGAAAACTTGACCTTGATCCGGAATTCGAGAAGGACGAGGAGAAGTTGGATCTAGAGACAAAATGGTTGGCTAAGAGAAAGGCAGGTGATCTTCTTTCAGTCGAGACAAAAGCTGACAGTATAATATCTGTGATCGCAGCAGCTCTATTCTGGACACTTTTTTTTGGGACTATGGTCAGCATAATCCTGATCTATATTACAAGATCACTTTACTCCATTCCTGTGGGGTACATCACCACTTACCTCATCCTTGCATTCAAGTTCCGAGAACCCTACGCCAAGGTTGAGTTTGACCTGAATAGTGAAACCTTCATGTATGATGGAATAATAGAGTTTGGGGGACATATTCGCAAGGTAAGGTATTTAGGAGATATCCGGATAATCGAGAGATCACAGCTGGTTGAGAAGAGAGGGAAGAGGTACCTGAGATTTGTCACCAACTCAGGGTACCTGAGATTGCCTGATCCCGAAAAGATACCGCTCGCTCTTAGACACAAATTGGAGGAATTAGAACTATTGCCTAAGGATGAAATCCACGAACAGAGAAATGGTTGGAACGTCCTCATGGAGACGGAGTATGATCGGAAAGAGTACTTCCAGAAGTTGAGGGAGGAGCGAGAGGCAAGGGCTGAAGAGCTGAGAATTGCCAGAGCTAAAGCGCTCGAGGAGGAGTACGAACGCCAGTTTAAGTAGCAGTCAGCATACATTATAACTCTTGAAGAGAATCTCAAATAATGCCTAATTTCGAGGTTGTCCTTTTTGATCTTGACGGGACTCTCATGGACAATACAGAGGTTATAGTCGACATATATAGACGAGCGATGTTGTCACTTGGTCTTAATCCACCTAGTGATGGGTACATCGCATCACTCGGTGGCAAGAGCACATTTGCAACTGCGCAGGCGATGGATGTTCCAGAAGAGTTTCTCAATTCAGTGGACAAGTTTTTCTGGACGGAGTTCAGGAAGTATTGCGAGACTATGGACACACAACCAGTTCTCCTCCCAGGGGTAGAGGAATTCCTGAGTTTCCTACAAGAGAGAGGAACGAGGATGGGGGTCGTCACCTCAAACGAGAGCAAGAATGCAAGATTCCTCCTAGGAAAAGCAGGTCTCCTTGATAAATTTGAGATAGTTATAGGAAGGGAAGAGGTCACGGAGTACAAACCGTCACCTGTCCCCTTGTTGACAGCATTATCGACGATGGACATCAGTAGTTGGGATAGGAGTACCGTAGTATACATCGGAGACACGGCCAGTGATGTGCTATCGGCAAAAAGAGCGGGAATTTTCTCCATCCAGTTAACCGAAGGGGAGTCCGAGGCTGACTTTACAACTTCCCGTTTGTCCAGGATTCGGTACCTATTCGACGATTCGGACTAAAAGCAGAGTATCTTACTATTTAAGCAGCGAGACATTACAAGATGAATTATGGGTGCAGATCTCACACCGATTTTTCGATTTCTGTGGCTTGAGATCCCGTTCCTTCTTCCAGTACCCAATAAGGTCTTTGACGGTCTTGTTGAATTCATCCTCTCGCTTTTTGGTCATGGACTGTTGGGTGATCCTCACACTGTCTCCAAGAGCGGACTTATCGCCATTCAGGTAAGCTACCACATTATCCAGTGTAATACTGGATTCAGGGGTCGTGTTAATGAAGGCTATCTTGAGGTCCTTGGTGTTGAATCCCATCTCCTTGAGGGCAAAGTAGTTGAAATGCCCTTTGAACTCAGTGTCCACAGATGGGGATGCTCTCAAATCAGGAGTGACTTCCTCGATGAGCACGTACTTAGGCTGTTTCTTCTCGAAAATATATCCCGAATTGCTACCAAGAATAGTTATGCCATCCACAGTGAGGTAGGTATTGAATTTGATGACCTTATCAGGGGAGGAGTTTTTCACTAACTTCTCGATCTCATCGAGCCCTACTTCCTTGCTTGGAAAGAGACCACTTGGGGGTTCGGCATTTGCCTTGAAATCCAGATCTACCTTGGTCTCACAGAAACGCTGGGTGGCAAGTAAGTCATCTGTAAGGTTGACCTTCTTCCTTCCGAGGGTTCTAAGCCCAGTATTCTTCACACTTTTGGGATCGAGAGTTATCGCGCCTTTCCAGTCCTTAACCTCAGGTAGTTTGGTTAATTGATCCGCATCAGTTGATAGCACAAGCACCTCTGTCCCAGAAGTTTTCTTGGACGGTTTTGCCTCCTTACTGCTCTTGGATTCGCCCTCGGGTATTTCCTCCTTAACTTTTGGTTCTTTGGATTTTCTCTCCTCGGTCTTGTCAAGATCCTTGTTGTGGATAGCATCCCTGAATGCCTTGATCTCACTGCTGACATTTATTTGCTGAATGAAGTCCTTGTCTGAGAGCCACTGAATTGGAATAGTCTGTACCTTACCGTTAGGAAGTTTTCGCTCAATACCTATGGGAAGAACTCGGGTCTTGAGTTCAAGCTGGGCAAGTTCGATAAGATCCTTGTTCTCTTGCATCTCAATTAATGGAGGGGCTCCGTGACTCAACTGCAGCGCTCGCGATCCGATAATTCTCGCTTTCTCGTACACGGTGATGTAAGGTTTTCCGATTTTAACCCTCTCGCCCTCATCCTCTGGGATAGAGTAGGTGTCCGTCCTTCCTCCCATAACGAATTTCTGCTTGGTAGTCGTGGATTCGGGGAGCATATAGAACCGAGTATTCTTCTCAAACTGCTTAACATTTCCCCTGTGTTGGATAACCACAAAATACTCACACTTCTTCATGCTTGACTTACTGTCGTCATCAAATAACGCCTGTGAGATCTGGCTCCAAGTATTGTTTTGAGGGGTGATATCGGTGAAATAATACCCTACCTTGTAATCCGGGTCCTCTTTTATAGATCTGTTACGGGAGAATTTCTGAGCATCAATTACAAACTTCTCTGGATTTTTAATTATCTTCTCAAACCCCGATTTTGAAGTATATAAGTAAAGGACATCAACCATACTATTAGGTGATACAGTTGGTACAAAAACATTTCAATTGTTTTGCTAATTCACATCCCATAATGACGAGACTTAAAACTCTACTTTTTCGGATGCTACCTCTACTCCAGAGGGTACAGAGAGATTTTCGCGATAGTATACTGCACCTTCAACTGAGACATCACTACCTAGCTTGACATTCCTAGCCCGGATGTCTCCACGAACATCGATCTGGTTGATCTCTACTGTGTCACCCACTATGTTTCTGACAGACATTCGAGCCCCACCTCCTGTAACAAAACTTGATACGACGGTATTAATCAATCCAGAGAGGTCGACTCCATTGGCGATAACCTTGACAGTGTTCATAGCAGGTCGCCCAATACGTACTGTCTCCGCTTTAAGATCTCCACCGATCTTTGATTCACCTCCGTATTTGGAAGTGAAGCTCTTGCACACGACATCTTCCTCCACTTCAATCTTACCTACGAGCTTTATTGCATCGGTTGACAGCAACTTCTTAGCAACAAGATCACCGCCAATTTTGATACTGTCTCCGCTAATGAGTTCCCCTCCAACAGAAGTTTTACCCGAAATCTTTATCTTCTTTGTACATGTGATGTCCTGCCCTGCTGTAAGCCGTCCTGCAACTACGAGTGGTCCGCCAATTTTGCTCTGTCCATCGACCTCCAGTCTTCCCGAGATGGTAGCTTTGTCCAATACCACAAGGTCTTTCCTAATGAGGAGTGATCCTGCAGTATTTAGTTTTTGGCATTCCAAATCTCCTTCGACACGTAAGGAGCCATTGATAATAACCGGGCCGTCAACCCTTACCGATTCCTCGAAAACTTTCGAGCCGTTGATTATTCGATTCGTCCTCCTCTTTCGTGGAGGTGTCTTAGCGTCCAGTATTCCGAGGTCTTGGAACTTGGTAAAAAGCTCGTCAAACTCCTCTTGGGAGATCTCTCCATTCTCAAGCTTCTTCCGCAACCTCCCCTCAAGTGTGTCGTCTTCTCGGGTCATGCTATATGACATATTTCCATCGGTATTAAATAACCTCTTTGAACCGATCCCTGAACTTCGTAAACCTTTTGGTTAATCCAACGAATTCCTAAAATACAGCGGTGTATTTCCAAGATTATGGATCAAGAAGAGAGACTGCAATACCCGAGCTTCACAGTACGGACTGCCCTCTCTGATCCTGATTATCGAGTAAGAGATCAGATAGTCCAGAGTATTGAGGATGAGGATATCCTCTTCAAGGTGGCACGGGAAGACCTAGTGAGTACTGTTAGGATTTCTGCTGTCAAGAGGCTCAGGTCACAATTGAATCTGGGAGAGATTGCCCTCAAGGATCCTAACAGTGAGGTTAGGGTTGTTGCAGCTTCGAAGATCAGCGATGAAGATGTGCTGTTTGACCTATGGAAAAAGCACAAGAGGGATTGGTGGCTCAGGACAGTCATATCCCGGAATATTTCAAATCCAGCATATCTCGAAGAGATAATTGTAGGTGACGATAATATCTATGTCAAGAGAGATACACTTCAGAGAATTGACGATGACAAGCGGTTGTTTAACATAGCTCTTAGATGTGAGACCAGCGATCCAAGGATCTCACTCAGAGCAGTTGAGAAAATGCAAGACATCGAACTTCTCCAAACGCTTAGACTCATGACGGGCGCAGAACTCTCTAACTTTGCAAATAAATGTATCAAGAAATTGAGGAAAAGGAGAAAGAATCGATCGTAATTGATTGGGAATACTCGTTGGAATTAAAAAGGGATGGAAAATACCTGACCTGATGAGTTCGATAACTGATGGGGACAAGCACAGTGTAATTGACTATCACCAGCTTGCCCATAATGCGCTAAAATTAGCAGAGGATCTAGGAGCTAATCAAACCGAAGTTATGATCAAGCAGGGCTATAGGCGGGCCATTGAGATAAGGAATAGCAGGATTTCTGGATCACAGCAACAGAGCCTCTCAGGAATAGGAGTTCGCGTGTACATGGGAAACAAGCTGGGTATTTCTTCCAATACCCTCGTGACAGATCAAAGTGTCATGGAGGCTGTTGAGAACGCGGTCAAGCTCGCGAATTTAGCACCAGAGGACAAAAATTTCCACTCACTGCCCTCACCCAGTGAGAAGAAAATTGTCAGTATTGGAAGGTTATTCGATGAAGAGATCGCGAATATGGAGGCAGACAGATTCATCGATATCGGCAATGAGATGATAGAAGGGAGCAGCATCGAGACAGAGGGAAGGCTTGTTATCGGGGGACAAGTCTCCGCGTCGGTGACCACAGATGTGATTGTAAACAGTCTTGGTATAGACGTCGAGGACTCGTACACTTCAATATTCAGCTTCTCAAACAACTCGATTGCAATGGGGCCAAAGAATGTGGGTACGGGTTTCGAGGTATATCTCACGAGGACACTTGAGAATAGTATGGATTTTAGGAAAATTGGAGAGGTAGCTGCAAAAAAAGCGGTGAAAACATTGGGGGCCAAGGAGGTGGAGACCAAGAAACTACCTGTCCTCTTTGACCACAGAGCGACAAATCAGTCACTTCAATCAATAGTCGGAAGAGGAGTGAATGGGACATCAGTGATGCTGGGAACAAGCTACTTTGCAGATAAGATTGGGCATGACCTCGCAGTAGAGAATTTGACAATTGTCGATAACCCACATGTTGATGGTGGGTTCATGTCCACCCCCATTGATGCAGAAGGAATTCCAACTGAGAAAACGACATACATGGAGGAAGGGGTACTTATCAACTACGCAACAAATTCTTACTCGGCAAACAAACTCGGGATCGAGAATAACGGACATGCTCAGAAGCAAGGTTTCTCTGGTAAACCAGGGGTAGGGACATGGCAACTGCATGTAGAGCCAGGTAATGATGACTTTGTCCAGATGCTTGAAGATATGAAAGAGGGGATTTACATGGAGTCAGGGATCTCTCCAGCAGGCGGGTCACAAAATATTTCAGCAAAGATCAACCGAGGATTCTACGTCAAGGACGGAGAGATACAGCATGCGGTAAAGAACACGATGTTGGGCTCAGACGTCTTCTCCTTCCTCAAGGGAATTCAGGGAATATCCAAGGATCTTCTTGTTGAATTTGGCAGACAGACTCCCGCTCTACTCATCGAGGAGATGAGTGTCTCGGGAGTAAGTACGCAGAAGTCAGGCCCAAGATCCATGATGGGACTCTAATCACCCAATTCCAATTTACTCATTGGTAAAACTATAAAAACACCGTAAGAAAAGAATTGATGAAATGGTACTAGACGTGGCTCGGAAACTAGTCGACGAGGTCGACACCACAGTTGTCCAGTTCCTAGATATTAGGACATACAGAAATGAAACCTTACAACTATCTGTGAGGAAAGGGGACGCGAACCAGATTGCGAGCAATCAGATGAATGGTGTGGCCATTCGGGCACTCGTCAATGGTGCTTGGGGGTTTGCCAGTGTCGCGAGTGATGACACATCTCAGATCAGACAAGCGAGGGACGCGGCTATCAAGATGGCGAGGGGATTGTCGTCTAGAAGTAAAGCAAATGCTAAGCTGACCACCGAGGCAGTCTTCGAGGCCAGGAATGAGTTCACACCAGATGAGGATCCGAAGAACTACTCGTTCGAGGAGAAGATGCAACTTGCCCAAAGGGTCGAGAAGATCCTAAGGGAGTACGATCCATCAATAATTAACAGTAACGGAACCTATTCTGAGATGATACAGAGAGAGGAAATCGCTAATACCAATGGGACAAATGTCGTGACAGACTACGCTGCACTTCGACTCTCCGGGTTTGCAACCTCAAGGAAGGGGGATATTATCCAGAATGTAAGTGACTCAATTGCCACATCTGGAGGGATGAAGGCAATCATTAACTGGGATATCGATAAACACGCTAACAACCTCGGGAAGAGAGCAGTCGATCTACTTGACGCAGTGAACTCTCCTTCAGGGAAGATGAATGTACTCCTTGATCCATCAATCGTCGGAGTCTATATCCACGAAGCTTTTGGACATGCTTCGGAGGGTGATGCTGTACTTGACAATAGATCAGTACTCACCGGGCAGCTCGGGAATACCATGGCGATCCCCGAAGTCTCAGTAGTTGATGACCCTACCCTACCTGGTCTTCGAGGAAGTTTTAAATTTGACTCCGAGGGAACACCAACAAAGAGAAGGGAGATAATCAAGAATGGAGTGCTCGTGGGCTTTCTCAACGATCTCCGAACGGCAACAATGCTCGATCAGGAGATCAATGGCTGCGGTAGGGCAATGGACTTCAGGCATACAGTCATGCCACGAATGGGGAATACCTACATTGAGCAAGGAGACAAGAAGATCGAGGAATTGTTGGAAGAGATAGGGGACGGAGTGTACCTTCAGTACTCATATGGAGGATATGTCAATCCTGCCACAGGAGAGTTCTTCTTCAGTTCACAAGGAGGATACTTAGTCGAGAACGGGGAGCTCACGAAACCGATTCGGAATTCAGGGATGTCAGGTATGACACTCGATGTCCTGAAGAATACAATTGGGGTCGGAAATGACAAGGATATTGATGCTTTTCCAGGGACATGTGGTAAGCCCAGCCTCACAGGTCCCCAGATGCTACCAGTTACGGGAGGCGGACCACACATCGCAGCCAAAGACATCAATGTGGGTGGAAGATAGTCATCTACTTATGACCCATCGAAAGATGCGACCTCCATTTTTCATAGGAATAATACCTCTATTAGTTATGTAGAAATTAAACTAGTACAAGGGAAAATTGAACCTGTCTTCAATAAAGTTGTATGATATTCTCCGTAAATACCGTTGTGAGGGGGAGGGATTTGAGCAATGAATTCATATCACAGTCTGGGTTAGAATATTTCTTCAGATGATGAAAATGCCTGCAGTTGTATCTCAGAAGAGTTAACATTAATATTTACCCAATATAAAGAAAATATCGTGTACTCAGCGCGAGAAAGAGCGATGATATCTGTAGCCCTTTTCATACTTGTATTCACAGCCTTGTTCGCAGTTGAGCAATTTGTGTTCACCGAAAAAGTTGATTCTCAACGGTTAACCCCCATAGCAGATTTAGGCTACAGAGTATTTGACGCACTGGGGACTGAAAATGGGGTCTACATCCTACCTGCAAAGACTCAAATTGACAAAACAAACGGGACTGTACTGCGTTATGACCAAAACTTTGAGATAGAGTGGAGCTTTACCACCACCTCTGAGGATTTGGAACTGTTATCTGCAACAGACGATTTACTGATTCTCAAATCCGGGGACAAGCTCATGATGGTATCAGAGGACATCAATCAGGTGTTATTTGAAAACCTTGATCTCGCTGAGTACAAAGCCTTGATCGTGGGGGAAAGAGTGTACTATGCATACCATGGGTTTGACACCGATTTGAATTTCTTCATCGAGTTTGGATATGTGGATCTAGTATCAGGAGAAATTAGGATAATTTCTGACCTACCCCAGATACTCACGACTTTTGGGGACATTAAACGAATAGCTTACCTTGATCTCTACAGTCCCCGTTTAATTGACAATACTGTCAGATATGAGTTTGATGTTGACTGGAACAGGTATAGGATTGAGTTGACTGGAGGGGAGATCAAGGATGAGATGCTGGAGAACTTCTGGTCGATGAGTTCACTTGGGTATACCCGAACAATGTGGGTAAAGGACAAAGAATTCCTCATATTCAAGAAGTACGACTCCAAATACTTTGAGATAAGAGGTGTCAAGGGGGATTTGATCCAAGAACTCACAGATACAATACAGTATGACTTTGTGGAGAGGGGAAACACAGTGAATCTTGTCAACTCCGGAGGTGAATTAAGAATGGGGCTCAGGAGAGTTCTATCCACTTCTATCTCAATTAATCTTGAGGAGATCTACCCACTGTATTTAGTAAATCCAGAAGCAGACCAGCTAATTACTATTCTTGGATTGCCACTCAGTCCGTTCCAGTATTACAAGATTTTCTCGATTCGGAACACTCCTTACCTAGTCACGGGGAGTATAGATGGACTGGATAATAGCACAATCACACCTATAGAGGTCAAGGTATCGGAGAGCATATACAATCCAAAGAATATTCCAACTTGGATAAGATATATCCTCGTACCCTCAGTCATGATCGTTCTTTTGACTATGTGGACAAGAAGGGGAAAAATTGTCTCAAATCAGGAGTTGTATCCAAGGAGTTAACTGAACTTTTTCTCAACTTCTGAAATTACTTTGGCGAAGATGTCCTCAACTTCCTTGGCAATTGCTCCAACCTCTTCCTTGTCAATAAGGGCAGTGAACATGTCATAGGCCTTAGTGGCTGAGACCCTGATCTTACCCTCATCGGTCTCGTACACTATCACATTGCAGGGGAGGAGGATTCCGAGGTCGGAGTCAGCAGAGAGAACTTTGTGGGCTCGCGGGGGATTACATGCTCCGAGGATCTTATAGTTCTTCATGTCTATGTCTAGTTTCTTTTTCATTGTTGCCTTAACGTCAATCTCTGTTAGAATCCCGAATCCGTTCTCAGCAAGAACTTCACGGACGTATGTTTCAACATTGTCGAATCCTGCATTCCCAGGTATTTCAGTAGATATTGCAATCTCCATAGGTAATGATTGTAGGAAAGTTTGATAAGACTTTGGATGAGTAAAACTGTAATACATTTAATATCATCAAGCGAATGATCCATCCCGTCTCGCCACATCTTTTAGAAGTTTCTTAACGAGCTCCATCAACAAATCGTACGATCCATCAAGACCCAGTTCGTTGAGAAATAATTGGCTAAGATCCTTTGTCATATCTTGGGAGATCTGCTCGGGAATGCTAGGAAGATCCACATGGCACAACTTATCAAAAGTGCGCAGTAGTTCAGACCGCACCCTAATCTGCGAAGTATCGATCAGTTGCTGTGCACACATCAAATCAGAGATTTGCATCCTTCCGTAGGACCCTCCTATTTCTCTCCGGTTAACAAGAAAGAGGAAGAGGTAGATGGGAGTACTCATCCAAGCTGCAAGGAGCTGGCTTTCTTCAAGTTCAAGATCCTTAAAGAAGTAGAAATTTTTTGTGCAGGCCAATTTTGTGGGACTATAATGGCACATAACAGTAGAGGTTGAGATCCCAAATTTATCGATAAGGAAGAGATGCGAAAATGGAGATTTGACACGTAATTGGTCTTGGATGTGAGTGTACCAGTGTTTACCAAACCGTTTCTGAGCAGAAGTAGCGTAACCAGAGGTGACCGAGAGATAAGTCCTGAACCATTCAGGGATATTTCTGGGAAGTTTTATAGCATACTCGTTGCAATGTGGAACAATCTGTCCTGCATAGAGAGCTGGCTTTCGCAGGATCTTCTGTAGATAATTCTTAGGAATAACTAAAGACTCATGTTCAGAGGAGACAATAAGCTCTTGCGGGGTTTCACGTGTTATCCCCCAGACTTTATTGGGCAGGAAGAAGAAGTCTGGTCCGTACATCTCCACCCCCCTCTTAATACGGTAACCCAGATTCTCGGGGGATTGGATAAAAGGGTGATTCTCAAGTGTATCCGCAAACTTGAGAATTTCGGGATGGTGGAAAAACTTTGTCCAGTTTTGGATGTCATCGAGCTTCTCACGCTGAATCAGATTACGGTGAAGTTCTTCGGAGCGTCCATAACTCGTCTGAATCTGCGAGAACACGACATTGTCTTCTCCACCTCCGAGTGTTGCGCTCATGATGAGCTCCCTGAAGTCACTGTCTTCCGAGAAGCCCTTCAAATCTGAGGGGATGTGAAATGATATCTGGTGGAACTTCTCAAGTAGGAATCTCTCGTACCCACGAGAGTAATTAGAACAGATAGTCGTGGCTGGGAGAACAGTGACGATCTTTCCCCCACTGCTCATTAGACCGTGAATCTTGAACAGACTGTAGATATGCAATCCGGGCTGTCCAGAAATATAAGTTCCGTAAGTTGCCCCCAATTCTTTCAAGGAAGATTGCTGCTCTGGACCGAGATAGTGTGTACGTGTAAACGGAGGGTTCGTGAGGAAAAGATCTATCTTCTTATGGGGCTCCCAGAGCATGGCATCACCTATATCTGCGAAGATTTTACGATAATCCTCACCTCTATCCTTGAAAATCATGTAGACCTCGTAGAATGCCAATAGAACGGCATCTGGCATAATATCATTAATGAAGACCTCAGGAAGGTCTCCTGTTCGGTTTGACAGATATGAGGAGAGAAGCCTACCGGATCCACAGAAGGGATCAGCGATGCTAAGAACTTCATCGTCTTCACAGAGACGCAAGATAAGTTCGACGCCAGGAGCAGTAGTATAGTTTGCCGCTAACTCCTTCCTTCTGGCATCGTCTAGCGAACGCTGAAGTGTACTCCCTAGATCTAATTTACGATGAAACTCTGCTCTACTAGGGATTACAGACTGAAGGTAATCAAAGAGTCTGGCGGCGTTGGCACCACTCGTCCGTAGAATATCCAAACCCTTTCGGTATTCCTTTTCCCCTGTCATTTCCCGTACGAGTACGGGAGCTAGAACTGAGACATCCATGTTCCCTACTCCGATATTAGTCGTTCACCAGTCTGCACTCTCCACAGAGTGGAGTAAATTCCATCATTTGCTAACAGCTCCTCGTGCTTTCCTCTCTCTACAATCTTACCCTTATCAAGCACGAAAATCTGATCCGCATTTCGGATTGTGGATAATCGGTGAGCTATGATAATTGTGGTATGGTCTTGGGTTACCCGTTCGAGGGACCGCTGAATTGCAGCTTCTGTCTCGTTGTCCACACTGGATGTGGCCTCATCGAAGACCATGATAGGGGGATTCTTGAGTATCGCCCGTGCGATTGAGAGCCTCTGTCTCTGCCCACCAGACAGTTTCTGCCCTCGCTCTCCCACAAGGGTGTCATATTTTTGTGGGAGTGTTGTGATGAAGTCGTGCACCTCTGCAATCTTCGCAGCATTAACTATTTCCTCATCCGATGCATCGTGGTTTCCGTAGAGGATATTGTCCTTCACGGTACCGTCTAGAATGAATGTGTCTTGGGAGACAAGGGCAATAGACCGTCTGAGATCAGTGAGGTTCAGTTCTTTCAAGTCGATACCATCAAGTTTGACGCTTCCTTCCTGTGGATCGTAAAATCGCAGGAGTAGTTTCACAATTGTCGACTTACCAGCACCAGTAGCCCCGACAAAGGCTACAGTGTCCCCAGAATTGATTGAAACCGAAAATTTCGTAAGTACGTCCGGTCTGCTCTTGTAGCTGAAGCTGACGTTTTCGAAGTCTATTCTCCCTTCTACGCTTTCAGGAGATATTCGTTTAGTACCTGAAACTATCTTAGGGGACTTATCGAGGAGATTTAAGGCCCTAGTCGTGGACGCCATCGCACGTTGGTATTGATCAAAAGTCTCCCCTAGGCGGGTCAATGGCCACAGTAATCTCTGGATGAGAAAGACAATAACGCTGTAGGCGGCGATCTCGAGTGACCCATTCAGCGTGAGAGACCCTCCGACTATCAGCATACCTATGAAACCAGCTACAATCACCATTCTGATGAGTGGTGAGAATGCAGAGCTCAGGAGAATCGCTGAATGGTTGGCCTGCATGTACTCTTTCGATGACTCCTCTATTCTTGATGCCTCATACTCTTCCGCAGTGTAAGACTTGATGGTAGATATCCCCGTTAGATTATTGGCAAGCCTTCCATTGAGAACACCGACCTTCTCCCTTACATCAGCATATCGAGGTTCCAGAAGTCTCTGGAACTTAATAGAGCCGATGATAATAAAGGGCATAGGGACAATAGCGATGAGTCCTACTACAGGGGACAGGGCCAAAAAGGCCATGAGAATCACGATGATGGTGGTTCCAACCTGCAGCAGATCATTTGCCCCTATGTCGAGGAAGCGTTCGAGTTGGTTCACGTCGTCGTTGAGGATTGCCATAAGTCTTCCACTTTGCTCGTCTTCGAAGAATTCCATCTCGAGATTCTGGATATGGCGGTATACGTCCATCCGCAATTTGTGCTCCACATTCTGAGCAAGATTCCTCCATTTCAGTTTGAAAAGGTACTCGAAGAGAGACTCGGAGAACCAGATCACGAAAGTAATGAGTGCCAGGATGACCAATTGTGTGGTCAAGTCCTTAATTCCGAATTTACCGAATACCGATTCTTCCCTCCTCACGACTATGTCAACTGCTGCTCCGATGAGAACAGGAGGAGCAAGATCGAACAACTTGTTGAGGATTGAGAAGGTCGATGCCAAGTATATTGATCCTCGAAAATCAGAGGTGTACGAGATGAGTCGCGATAGAGGAGATTCTCCCATAGACCTACCTATTCCCAACCTCTTTATCTCCCCTTTGGTCTGAGCAAAGGTGAACTATTTATTGTTCGGATTCTCATGACATATGTGGACGTCCTTTCCCCAAAGGAGAAGAGAATACTAAAACTATTCACAGTGGAGACAGTTGGTTTTACCTTGATGACTATAGGGGTTGTCTATATTAGATCTTACACCTCGTTAGACACCAGATGGTTGCTCACAATATTTATCTGGATCTTTGGTTTCTTAGCTGCATCCTCGGCAATAGCACTTCTGCTCATCCGTAGAGAGATCCTAAAAAGGATAGAAGAACAAAAATCATAACGTTTAGGTTCTTTCTTTTAGCTCGATTCTTGGGGCGATACCCATGGACATGAGCTCCTGTAGGAGAAGTTTGAATGCGTAGGAAACCACTATTTTGGACACATTGACCTCATCACGGCAGACAGGGCACTGGTTCCGCTTGAGTTCAGGATTATGGTAAGCGATGAACCCACACTGTTCACAGAACAGAGCATCAGTCTTGTCTGACTCATCTAGAAGCCTCTCCTTGAGAATTAGAGATGTGCCATGACCGATTAGACAGTCCCTTTCCATCTCTCCGAATTTAAGACCTCCTTCCCTCGATCTACCCTCAGTGGGTTGTCTTGTGAGGATCTGTACAGGTCCTCTTGCACGAGCGTGGAGCTTGTCATTAACGAGGTGGTGGAGTTTTTGATAGAACGCTATGCCAACGAAGATGTCAGCTTCGAGCTTCTCTCCACTCCTTCCGTCGTACAGCACTTCCTTTCCATAGTGGTGATACCCGAGCTCCTTAAGCTCATTCATGAGATCGTCAATCGTCCGGCTCTCGAAGGCTGTGGCAGTGACGAAATTCCCAGAGGCGGCAGCAAGTTTCCCTGAGAGCACCTCAATCAACTGCCCTATAGTCATCCTTGATGGGATGGCGTGTGGGTTGATAATTAGATCCGGATTTAGCCCGTACTCGTTGAACGGCATGTCTGCAGGATTCACGAGGTTTCCGATGATACCCTTCTGCCCGTGCCTTGACGCAAACTTGTCACCGATCTCTGGAACTCTGAGTGACCGCATTCTCACCTTGACGAGTCTGTGTCCATCGGTGTTCTCACTGAAGATCACGGAGTCAACGATACCTGTTTCTCCGAATCTCATGGATGTGGATGTCTCCCTACGGTGCTCAGTTGGGATGTCGATGTCTGCACGTTCTTCGAGGAACCTCGGAGGACTTGTTCTTCCAATAATAACCTCACCCTCCTTACCCTCAATTTTCGTCTCGGGCTCAACCACACCGTCGTCTGCAAGGTTTTTGTAGACAGAGGGATCTTTGTATCCTCGAACTTCTTGACTCGGGATTTCAAAGATGTCTTCCTGACCACCGGGGTACTGCCTCTCTTCGCTGGTATAGGCTCTGAAGAATGTCGACCGTCCAAGCCCACGATCGATAGATGATCTGTTCATGATCAGACTGTCCTCCATGTTGTATCCACCGTAGGAAAGGAGGCCAATGACGAAGTTCTGCCCAGCTGGTCTGTCGTTGAATTTTATGGCCTCCATCCCGTGAGTCTTGACCAATGGCCTCTGTGGATAGTGGAGCAGGTGTGCACGGGTGTCCATCCTGAGTCTGAAATTTGCTGCATAGACCCCCAGCGACTGCTTTGCCATACCCGATTCATATACATTACGATCAGATCGATTGTGCTCAGGGAATGGGATGAGTGATGCACATATCCCAAGGATAGCCGCGGGAGAGATTTCGAGGTGTGTATGCTTGGGGTTGAGATCACCCATCGTCATTGCGATATAGCAGTTTTCCTCCTCCTCTGTATCGAGATACTCGATAATGCCCTGTCTCGTGAGGTCCGACCAGAGCATCTCCCCATCCTTAACTTTCTCGATGTGATCCTGGGTCAGGAGAGGTACACCGTCCTTCACGATAATCAGAGGTCGGCGTACCCTGCCCCTGTCTGCGTTGATTTGGACTTCCTTGGTGTCGTCGTAATATACGACATTGACCTCTGGAGCTATGATCCTGTTCCTTCTGTTCTTCCTGATCTGGATGGCGAGAGTCTCACCGTTGGGGTGGGTGCCGAAGAAAGTACCGTTGAGGTAGACCCTTGATTGGCTCTTATCGTTATAATCCTGTTCTTCGGTATTGACACGCAGATCCAATAGCTCTTGCTTGACATGCTCTACATCTATGTCAATAGAGATGTACGCTTGAAGCGCGAGGTTCTTCACCAATCCACAATTTGGACCTTCTGGCGTCTCGGATGGGCAGATCTTGCCCCAGTGTGTGGGGTGGAGGTCACGAGCCTCAAAGTGCGGTTGTGACCTTCCAAGTGGCGAAACCACTCTCCTCAAATGAGAGAGAGAAGACATGTAATTCGTACGGTCAAGGAGCTGCGATACACCAGCTTTGCCACCTACCCAGTTACCAGTAGCAAGTGCGTGCCTTAGCCTCTCAGAGATGACATCTGCCCTCACTGCATTTGAGAGGATCGAGTTGATGTTCTTGTTAGTGTTGATTCTACGTTCCAACTGGTATTTGATATCTCGGATGAGGCTCCTGAATGCGTTTCTGAAAAGAACCAACAGAAGGTCACCTGCGAGGTTCAACCTCTTGTTGGCGTAGTGATCCTTATCGTCGGGATCCCTCTCACCTGCCTCCAGCTCAAAGACTCGCTGGGCCATCTGGCAGAGGAAGTGTGCCTTCTTGATCCTGTCCTCTTCTGAGTTCCCAAGGTGTGGAAGAAGATACCGATCTAGGACTTGTGATGTCCTTGTCTTCCGATACTCTGGACTTTGCCCGACAGCTACCCTACGTCCGATGTAGTCCAACGCTTCTTCCTTCTTGCGAATCTCCTCCCCTTGGAGGATAGGGAGAACCATGGATCGAACCTTTCTGGAAGAGCCGATTCTCCTGGCGATCTCACCGTCTTTCTCCATTCCGAGTGCACGGAGCAGGATAATGAATGAGATCCTCCGGGAGACACTGGGGAATGAAACCTTCAGGCTTCCATCCTTGTACCGCTCTAGGGTGACGGGTGCTCTGAATCCCTTGAGAACTGAAAAGACCTTTGCCTGCGAGGTCTTGTTCAGCGTCTTCTTCGGTTTGAACTTCTCGACCAGTATTCTATTAGGTGCGAGATCCTCCTGCGTTACCAGTACCCTCTCACTTCCATTGATGATGAAGTAACCACCCTCGTCAAGGGGATCCTCTCCATGCTCAATCTTCATTGCGGGTGTTGCAGTTGAGAGGGGGCAGTTGTCTGAGTTGAGCATGATCGGGAGGTAACCGATGAAGTGCTCCTTCTTGAGTTTTGATGGTCGCAAGCTCGGATCATTCTCATTGGTGGTCTCGGGGGTCATGTAGAGGTAGAGTGGTGCGGCATAGGTCAAGTTCCGGAGTCTGGCCTCCATCGGCCAGATTTCAGTATTTGCTCCATTAGCCTCCCGAACCTCTGGTTTACGTACCTCGATCTTCTCAAGTTTGACCCGGACGAGATCGGTGACGTCCTCAGGTTCGATCACTGCTTCCTCTTCTATGACCTGGTTCAGTCCGTACTTGACGAAGTTGTTGAAACTGTCAAGGTGCTGTCGGACCAGACCGAGTTTCTGGAACATCGCATTAAGAATAACCCACTTGTCGTCGGCCGAAAAGTCTTGGACGGGAGCTTCGCTGGTTTCATTCGCACTCAAATCAATTACCTAATGCACTCGCTGTGTCCACTCTTAATAAAGTTCTCATTGGTTCTACTGGATGAGCTACCGCGATATCTCGTGACAGATAAAAAATGTTCGATGAATATTACACGAATTTTCTTGTAAGGAGAAAGTAATATAGGATACAATAATTGATAGATGCTTGAGTACATTGTCCAACATCGAGGAGAATATTCATTCATTCTACCATCTGATCCAGCTAGGAGAGGTTGACAAGGCAGCACAGATCATCAACCAGATCGATGCGCTTCCTGATCTGACCCCCGAAGAATCACTAAAGACCTCATTGGCTCGTCAAAGGCTCTATATCGAAGTGGGAGACTACGATCAGACATTGGAAGAGGCACTGGCTACCGAGAAGGCAGCAAGAGTGAAGGACCTGAGAACGCTCCAGTTCCACGCACTTACCCACATGATTCACTCCTACCTAGCACTTGCACAATACGATATGGCCCAAGAAACAATTGAGAGAGCAGAGGGTGTTTGGGAGATGATAGCCGATCGGGAGAAATCGACTGCAGAAGTACTCTATGCAGACTTAGAGAATTTCAAGGGATTGATCACCCAAAATTCAGGCGATTTAGAGTCTGCAATGACGCACTACAAACGGTCGTTAACAATAAGGGAGAAGTACGACCTTCAACGAGATATTGCCTTGACCTATTTCAACATTGGAAGTAACTACCAAGCTATGAAGGATATGTCGCTTGCCATTGATTTTTACAATAAGGCCCTTGAAATCTTCAAGAGGATAAAGTACTATAAAGGAATGTCAGTCATCTACAATATCCTCAAGACATACTACCAGTCGGTTGGTGACGATAATCAAGCATTTGAGTACGAACAGCAGATGAGGGTTTTAGATGAGAAAATTGACGTATCATACAGAATTCTGTCTTCTGCTAAGGAGATCACACGATTAAGCAATGAACTTACAAGGGCAAATAGGGAACGCATAGAGCTCGAACAGAAGCTTTGGAGTTTGCAATTTCAACTAGATAGTGCAGAGCCCGAGGAAGCCAGCATCCCCAGTATGCAGATCCCACTTCTCGAGGAGGAGATTGAGAAACTCCGTGAGAGTAACATGGAGATTGCAGATCTTCTGAACAGGGAGCAGGAGAAGAATGAAGAACTTGAGCAAAAAGTCAGTGAGTTAGAAGAAAAGCTTCTTTCCCTCGAAGATGAGTTGAAGAAAAGAGGGGAGGATCAGTCCAAGATTGTCAATTCCAGCAAGAAGATCACTGAGCTAAATGAGGCCCTTACCGCAGAGAGGGCAAAGGTAATCAAAATTGAGACAGAGTTAGCCAACCTCAAACAACAACCAGTCGAGAAGAATGAGCCGGAGAATAAAGTTGATCTTGCCAAAGAGGAAGAAAAATTAAGAAGGGTCTTCGAGGAGAAGGAACGTGAGCTCATGAAACAGGTGGGTCTGAAAGAGATGAACTTTCAGAAGGAGATAGATGAGCTCAAATCCACTCTTGAGAAACGCGAGGAGACAATAAAGACACTTGAACTCAAGGTGAAAAATGCATCTGAGTCGAAGAACCATAAAGAAGAGTTAAGAGAAGAGATACAGAAACTAAAAGCAGAGCTAAAAACACAGAGAGAAAATGCAGAGAACAAAGCGAATAAGATCAAAGAGCTAACAGAAATGAAACAACGGTTGGAAGCGGAACTTGTGGAGCTGAAGAAAGCACCTGCGAAGGAGATCAAAAAGCCGGTAGAAACTTCTACCAGTGTAGGATCTCACCCAGCAATGAGTTTTCGGTCATCAGGCCCTGCAAAGACCGATCTTGAAAACTTACTTGCTACATCAAAACTTGCTCAGCAACTGCACACTATCCTGAACAAGGAACGCAAAATTCCATTGAGGTTCCTTGCAATGCGTCTCGGGGTCAGCCCCCAAAGATGTTCTGAAGAGATCCACAAATTCGAGATGTTGGGTGCTGTCGTCCTCGAGTATAACCAGGGCAATCAGAGCAACCCGAACGTCATACTAAAGTAGATTCACCTGAGCTTGGACTCAATAACTTCTTTGGTCAGGCCATTGACCATGGAGATGATGTCACTAACCACCTCAGGGAAGTGCTCTGTTTTCAGAAGACCATCCTCGGTGAAAAGATCTGATGGGTCAATGTTAAGTAGACCAAGAAGTGCATTACGAGCATTTAAAGTGGATATATTATGGACTTTGAGGTCATCCAGAGAGTCCGTGATACCAGCCTTGACCAGTGCTTGGAGAGTCTCATTTTGAGACGGTAAGTCCGAAAGGTCGCATTTGTTGATGGCAATTGCAAATGGGAGATTATTGACATCACCTAAGAACTGTTGTAGTTCGCGCAATGACTCAACATTCCCACTGGGATTGGTTGGGTCAAGCAATAAGATCAGACCGTCCGCCCCATTAAGCACGATTTTACGAGCGTCGCGATACCGTCTCTGCCCGGCTACGGTGTACAAAGCATACTTGATTACTGGAATTTCCCTTTCGTCACGGACCTTCGTACCCAAGCCAAAAACTGTCTGGTCAAACATCGCCGTTTCCTCAAAAGGATTAGCGATCTTTGTCGTCTTGCTCAGGACATTCTCAGGTTTGGTAATCCGCATGAGCAAGGAGTAGATTTTGAGCAATGACGTCTTACCAGCTTCCCCAGGGCCTACCACCACCAATTTAACAGTCGGTACGCGTTCCGAATCCTTCTTGAATTTATTTGATGTGTCTTGCACTTCCAACAACCCCTATGACAAATTCTGAGTGAAATTATGGAAATTTAAAGGGAATCTCACCGAGAATTAATTTTGCGCTATTTTTTTGAACTTCTGGTTGTAAAAACTCTCAGCATCTTTATCTCCTTTATCCATGGCTCTTAAAAGCCACTCCTCCGAAGTGAGATGGTCACCTAGGTTATAATAGGTGACTCCCAAATTGTAAAGTGCATCGACACTCCCATACTCGGCAGCCTCCTTGAGTAGATCGATTCCTTCCTCAGTTCTATCGAGCTCACAGAGTAAAACCCCTAGACCGAGGGTTCCTTCGATGCTCCGAGATTTAGAGAGACCATCTCTGAAATACTTCTCTGAGAGACTGTAACGCTCGTGCACAAAGTAGTGATTAGCCAATATGACCTCACCCATCGGGTGTCCAAGCGTTATCCCTTGTTTCAGGAAGTCAACAGCAGATTCGTCACCCCTCTCGTCCAAAAGTAGACCCAAGGTAATGGCACTTTGAGCATGTCCTCTCTCTATATATTTCTTCAAAATCTTCTCTGCGCGGTTTTGTTCACCCCTCGTAAGCAGAACCTGAGGAAGTACCTCCATAGAGTGGAGGTTCCCGCTATCCGCGGATATCTCGATCCAGTAGATCCCTCGTTCATAATCCTCCTTTATAAGGTAGAGAACACCGAGTTCATGTACTGCTTGCCCAAAGCCCAAGTCCATCGCCAGCCTCAGGAGTTTCTCGCCCCTATCCATGTTCCCCAGATCCCTCTCAGTCATGCCCAAAAGGAGTGTGGCCTCTTTGTGACCCTTCTCAAATGCCCACTCTAATGGAGCTCTGGCTTCTTCCTTGTTCCCCTGATGAAAGAGTAAGTCACCAAGCCTAAATGCTCCATCAATACTTCCGTGATCCATTGCCTTCTGGTACCACGTCTTTGCCTCCTCATGAAACCTCCGTCTTTGGAACTCCTCACCTATTTCTAACATAGCCTCAGGATCGCCTTCCTGAGCGCGAATAAATCTCTCACTCATTTCTAAATATCTGATAAGTTTGAATATAATAAAGAATGTGAAGAATTACTTGACTTCCTTGACAGTCGGTCTCTTCTCAGAGAGGTCGTCCAGCTCACTAGCCTTCTCTGCTTCAAGCTTGGCCTTGTGG
>WAMJ01000192.1 GCA_015522385.1 Candidatus Heimdallarchaeota archaeon | reverse complement strand
CTCTGGAGAAACGGGATATATACTGTAGCGGAGTTCCTTCTACAATCAGCTCATCTCTCAATAGATGGAGTTATCTCTAAGAAGAGGTACAATGAAATGATCGCCTCAGCGCTCAAATTCCTCAGTGAGAAGAAGAAGAAGGATCATCTTCAGTTATTTGAGCTAGCAACAATATTTGGTATCCCCATAGACCACGTGGAAAATTCGGATCTTATGACATTATACAGTAATCTGAGGCATCCATTGATAAGAACGAGAACGACATTCACTGATCTCCATTTTGCTATATCACAACCACTGGTATTCTCTAAGTTCGTTGAGATAATGACCTTGGCAGATATAAAACAACTCCTTTTGGCAGGAATATTTACCATCGCTGATTTCTTGGTCTATCCCGAGGATATGGATCTAATTCCGGAGTCATTGAGGACAGTGGAAAATCGACTTAAACTCCTTGAAGTCGGTCATGAGACAGTGAGGAAAGACTTGGACATCAGTGTCCTAGACATTCCAGAGGATCTTAGAAATGAGCTCCTAAATGTTGGGGTTTCCACCTTGAGTAGGCTAATTAGCCACTACATTAATCCCGAGTTCAAGGGTCAGAAATCAGTGTTTACGTCCTCTCTGAGGTATTCTACAATCGACCCTGAAGATGTTGATAAACTTGCTTCTGTTGGGGTGGAGACTTTCTTAGACCTATTTATCGCACCAGATCTCTTGTTCCAAGACCTCCTGGGGGTGGAGCCAAATTGGGCATTTGAGAGGTTTATCGGATTTAATTATAGAAAGATAGCTGAAAGAATGGAGAAGGCGTTCCTACAGCTTGATCATATACCAGAACTCTCGAAGAAAAGTGTGAGAACCCTGAATGATAGAAATTATTACTCACTCTTCGATCTTCCTGAAACACTTGATGAATCCCTAATCAGTAGAAATGATTACAAGGTTATCAAGACCCTAAAACAGATAGTGAACTCTCCAATCATCCTTTTCCTCAAAGGTATTGAGGATGATTCTCTACAGGAGAAGCTTTTGAAGATAAAAGAACGCCCGATATCTTCATTGCTGGACACCGAAGACAAGGATCTACAAAAGTTTATGGGCAAAGTTACTTCAACGTCACTCTTGGCACTAGTAGACAAAGGAAGGAACATGAGTATAATCGAGTCGATCAGGAATCCCGAACAAAGGATCCTGAAGTCTGTGGGAATCTTTACCTTCCAGCAGGTGGCTAAGAGTAATGCTGAAGATTTAATCGTAGCAGGCATCGAAAGAAATCGAGCTGAAAGAATGATCAAGGAGCTCAATTTACCTGTAGATACAATCTACGGACTGAATGAGGAGACGAAGAGCCGAATCAAAGATCATGGACTAGAAAAGGTCTATCAGTTCCTAGATGATCCAAGGTTCTATGATATTGAATTCGAGAAATCACTAATCCTGAAGATGCCTACCAGTATCACGGACATATTCTCAGGGAAGGAGCAGGATTATCTGGAGAAGAAAGAGATTTCCTCAATCTCTTCCCTGTTGAAGTCAAAGAGCTTCAAGAAGGATATAGCAAATGGAGATGAAGATGCTATACGTATAGCCGCAATACTTCATGCAGAGATCAGAGCAATCAGCGAGATCTCGGATAGATGGTACAACAACCTTAACTCAATTGGTGTGAAGAAGATCTGGCAGTTCTATACCAGGGATGAAGAGGAAATTAGCAAAGCTGTAAATGTATCAGTCACCTCTATTATTGAAACAAAGAACAATATCAAGCTCAAGGCAAGTATGGTCGTGAAACCAGAGCCCATAGTTAGGATGTCAAAACTCAATGAGTTCATACCTTATGGTCTCTGTAAGCTATCAGACTACAAAAAGGAAGACATCTATTTCGACATGTACCAGTCAAGCAAGGAACTATTGAAAAAGTTGATTGAGACAACGGAGAGACTAGATCGCAAAATATGGGAGATCCCAGAGTTCTGGAAACTCCCAGTTATGGAAAGAGAGACCATTGCTAAACTTGGTGTGGGAGAGATATATACCCTTCCGGGAGATCGAGAGGAGTACACTACTATAGTAAACGTTGCACTCAACCTACAAGAGGAATTCTCTACCACCTTCAAGCAGATTGAGGAGGTGATAGGTGAACCTCTCCCCGAGATTAATGGAATCACGACATTCCAACATTGGTTCTACCTCTATCACGGTAAGATAACTCCTGAGCTCATTAATGACGGAGTGATGATACTTAGGAGAACGATAAATCGGATACAGGGAATGACTCCTAAAGCGGTCATTTCCTCGAAAGCAGAGGGTATCACTCATCTTAGCGATCTGGTTTTCATGAGTCCAGAAGAGTACTCAAAGCGGATTAGACTACCCGCTAAAAATATGCTATCAAGTTTCAAGATCGTGGAGGGGACGAACAATGAACTCTATCCGATTGGGCTATTCCCAGAGAGCAAACTGTCACTCATGAATGAGCGGTTTGACTCTTGGCTTGCCATAATTGGGAATTGTTTAGAAAACGATTT
>WAMJ01000191.1 GCA_015522385.1 Candidatus Heimdallarchaeota archaeon | reverse complement strand
GGCAAAGATGAGAATTAATGAAGCAGAACCAACCGTGATCCACCTAAGTGTCTTCTCGGAGGCGAGTTTCTCGGAGACAAGGAGCATGAAATTCAGTAGAAAGACCCACAGCCATATCCCGAGGATGAAGAGCATGGTGACGACCCCCCTGTCCCAAAAGGAGCTAAGGGGGAGTTCAGTAGAGATGATTGTCGGTCCGAACGACACCCACCAAAGGTACGACCAAGGAGAGGTGATCACCAGCACAAAACCGAATCCAAATTGTTTAAGCACGGAGCTCCTCTCTACAGATTCGTCGTTGCCAAATTCTGACTTGCTTCTGAGGGCACCCACTCCGATATACCCGAGTATCCCTGCGTTTAAGAAAAGAAGTACCACGAAGAAAATACGTATGGTGAGGAGCCCGCTGAAGAATTCTGCACCGATGAAGAGAACAATGGTAGCGATAAGAAAATCTGCAGTTGAAGCACCCAGACCTGTGATTATACCGAAGATCCAACCGAATCGTCTGCTGGTACCGACCTTGATCATCTCCATGTTCACAGGTCCCAGTGGGGCAGCAAGTGAAAATCCAAGTGTGGCGAAGAAAACTACATGACCTATATCCACATATACATTGAATGTATTTTGATTAATAAATTGTAGAGTAGCCCTAGGAGTTTTTCTATCATCTAATCCTTGGCTTGAGACGACTTATTACACCAAAGACAATAACCGCGAGAGTGAAAATTGAGAAGAAGAGAGGAATACTTTCACTGGTTGATTCTGAAGAGGTTTCTGGGATAGAGGTTGTCGTAGTGGTGGTTGGGGAAATTGTCGTAGTGTTGAGGAATGGAAATTCTGGTAACCCTAAGCTAGGGATGTTAGAGTGAGTGATCTCCACTACTCGACCATTGAGAGCAAATATATACAGGAGTACGCCAGTAACGCTGTCGTACATGGCGACGAAGTCTCTTCCCTCAAGAACCCACGCACTGTAGGAGTGCTCACCAACGCTGATAGAGACCCGCTCCTTGACGAACATAATAGACCAGCCGATATTTACCCACATACCTGCTTCAAGTGCAAGGGGGTCAAGAGCAAAATCAGTGTAGAATCCATTTCCAGACGAACTTGGGATCCGGGATCGGTCAGTTCTGTTAAATGTGTCGGATGAGGAGTCAGAGATGCCATAATACGTTAGACCAATAGTGTCCTCCGAGACCGTATCGACTAAGTACGATATATATTTCCTCTCATACGATGGATCGGAGGGAGTAGAGACAGTGTAATTTGCGTAGTCGCCCTGTGCAAGATCCTGTGGGAAACCAATTGTAGTGATGCCAATAATACTGTTATCTAAATAGGGAGATCCGAAGAAGTGCTCTGCACTACCGGGATAGTACCGAGCTATTAGACCATGACGAGGGCTCACAACTAATACATCCTGTACAAATAAGTAGTCGAATTCTATGTCATAATAAGAGAAATCAGGTTCACTGAATTCTACCCTTAGTGTCTGCAAGCCTAGAGGAAGCGCACCGATGTACGTCGCTTCTGAACCACGTGAGACCCTCAAGGTACTGACTCCGAAGTAGGAATTGATTCCCAAGATCGTACCGACCTCGATATCATCGGTGACGTCGATTGTGAGATCTATCGCCCACCTTCCCTCCGACACTCTGTATACCCTGTCGAGGTCAGAGTAAATAATCTGGATAGGGGAGGACTGGAGACCAGATAGGTCTATTTCAGGTAACTCCATCTGCGTCAAGTCGACAACCTCTTCTGCCTGAGCATCTACTAGGCTGACCAGAGCAGTCAAAGCCCTTAATGAATTCCAGTTTCCCAACGGTAGAGTAGAGGCCTGTATGATAACCTCCCCGAATAATGAGTTAGTGACCTCCACCTCCACAGAACCGTATAGGAGAAAATGGAACCCATTCATGATATTCAGATTGAGTTGGTATGTACCTGCTCTTCCAATTTTGACAAGTACGCCGAATCTTGCCCAGTCTAGCAACCCATCACGATCCGTGTCGACAAACGAAACCGAGATCTCCGTTCCGGAGATGTAGCTCACAGGAGAAGAAAGAGGAGGGATAAGAACACTATCCACTTCACAGTTACTCAAATCTTCACCGTTGTCAACACAAGATACAGCAGCGATGTACAGATCTGAAGACTGTTGAGTCCTATAGAGTCTGTCGGTATCGAATACATAACTCTGTGTTTGGGTAATTCCAGGAGCACCCCCGATTGTAGTCGTGAACCCAATACTGTCAAAATAACTACCATCCTCCGAGAATATGACAAAACCTTGCCGATAGATGAGGTAAGCTAAGTACTCAACCGACATGGTTGCATCAATCGAGTGCTCCAATAATTTGATGGTCAAGGATACATTGGAAGCTGGCATTCTGAGCGAACTCACATCAAACCTTGAGTATCTCACCATTGTTCGCTCGGATAAACCAGTGGGATAGTCCGTGTCAATCTGCATTCTCAGCAATAGCTGATCATCGAGGATGTTCCGGGGGAAGACACTCGTGACCTGTACACTTCCTACTCCTGAGAAGTTAGCACTGATCGAGGAAGAATACCCCAAGGAGTGTGCAGAACTGGTAAGTTCTACTTCTGCGAGGAATGTGAAATTGTAGTCAATAGTAGTCTCGATGATGACCGACGTAGAGTTATACTGAAGTTCTGAACTCACGTCTATACTGGAATTGACAGTAAGGTCTAGAGGAGTGAGACCTAAATCAACCGGAAGCACCGATTTTGAAATCAACTTACCTTCGGTGTATTCTGAGACATCGATGGAGTACCCATCTATGAAGCCTACCGAGAGGATGCGAGAGATTGTCAGAGCAGTAGTAGTTGAGAATGGGTTGTCATTCGAGACTCTCTCCTTAGACCTGTACACATAGGTTCCAGTCGGATCCAACAAAGCAACTATTATCGTAGATTGGGCAGTAGGAGTGAGACCTACCGTGATCTCCTTAGCTAATGTCCGATTATCTACCACTACGTCAGAGACATTGACGTCCACGGTCAAATTGCCAACCTCATCCAATACGATGTCTGCGGGGAAGGACAGTATTGAAGTAAAGTAGTATGGCAGACTCCTCGCGGTCAGGATCACCCGCACATTTCCGGAGTACGAATATTCTAGATCAAGAGGAAAACGACCTTGCATAACAGTTCCTGCTCTGCTGACGAAGTATCCCCTAGTAGCATATCTAAGTTTTGTAAGTAATCTTCCGTCTTGAGTGAAGACCGATCCTTTGAAATCGTAGAAGTCGGCCATCTCAGCAGTGAAGTTAACCGAGAGGTAGTATGCCTCATTGAATAGCTCGATCTTGGTGTCCAAGATCTCACCAATAGGATACTCAAAATTGTTGGTGATTATCGTGTCAACAATCTGCTGAGCTCTGATTCCACCGGAGGATCCGGAGAGCAAGAGGGTCACGTTGTAACCCCTGAAAAGCGGGATCTCAGCAGTCACAGTTACGAGTCCCTCGCTATCCACGTATCCGCCATACCACGTCAACAGATCACCTGTCCCGGTGATATAGGCACTTACGGAGAAGAAGGAATATCCCGCATCTATAAATAGTGAGGTGACCTCAACATCGATTATGTTAAACCTCCCATTACCGTCCGTGTCACGCGGAAGTATGACAATGTCCTGCATCCCGAATTCTGCTGTGCTCACCTCCCAGTCGGTAAACTCGGATAGACCGAGATCAAACCACCTCGTCAGACCTGATTCCAGTTCTACGCTGAGGTAGCTCTGAACTGATGAGCCTTCTATAGGTCCGAACGGGACAATGTTACTCTCAATATAGTACGTACGGTACCATCCACCCTGCATGTCGAAGGAGTAAATATTGTACTTTAAGACTGGCATGTTAAGGGTAAAATTGTAGAGGATACCGTCCACGACGTTGTCATCGTCCGAGTCCACCGAATTCGTTGATAGTGACAGAATTTCAATATTCGGGGAGTAGAAATCCTGTGATGAGTACACCCCTGGGAGTTCCACATCAAAGCTTAATTGCCTTACCGAGGAGCAGTACAGAGTGATGTCGAAGGTCACGCTCCACATTGAACTATCCGTGCTGTTGTAGATGTCCGCTCCAGAGAAGTCAATGGTAACTTTCGATTGCCCTGGCGATGAGACACCGTAGGCGGTTGTGATCGTCACATCAGCGTAGAGTGTGGCGTGCACTGCCAGACCACAAATAGGAGAGGAATATCCCATAACTACACGCAGACTCTCAAAACCAGATCCATCCGTGTAGTTCAGAGGGAATGCCCTTAGACTCGTCACAGTGAAGTCACCATTTTGGAATACACTGCTAATCCCGAAATCCGCAGTAGTCTCATTTTCACTCTCATAATCTTCAAACTGCTCTTCGGGAAGATCCGAAGAGATGTTTCCCTGTTGTAATACGACCTGATTCTTGTCTCTCACAGACTCCATAACGATGGAAGATAGTGGATTTTTCGAATTCTCGGAAGGTGATTTTTCAGGGATCACCGAATCAGGAGAAAATCTCGAAACAGGAGATTGGTATGTATCCAGAACGGAATTAACACTATCCGTCGAAACAGCTGTTCCATTTTGTGGCAGGTAAGAAAAACTGGAAAAAATAGAAGTAAATGCAAGTAGAGAGAGAATTGCTAGTACCGAGTATTTCACGAATAATGTAACTATGATCAATTATTAAATATTTTCACTACAAGATGGCATAATGCACACCCTATAACCCCACTAACCAAGTTTTCAACACAGAAAGATTATTGACACGTACTGTGAATCATTCAAATTTAAGTGATTTATGGAATAATTGGTGCTGTATACTACGGAATTAATTTGAATATCTCGATTTCAGTTGGATTTCCTAGAACTACTCAATCTCCTCCGTAAAGCTATTAGGGCTAAAGCGAGCATCATGGCTGAGAAAAGTAGTGGTGAATCCTCAGTTGTAGACTGATCGACGGTTGTGGTAGATGTAGAGACCATAGTTGGTGTTGAGGTCGTTCCAGTGAAATACGGGTTCTCTGGTAGGTCGAGATCGGAGATGTTAGAGTAGGTGATCTCGTTTATGACTAGAAAAGTTGCAACACTCTTCAGGAATACACCTGTCTGGCTATCGAAGAACAGGATTTGGTTCTCACCTTCTAGAGCCCAGACCAAGTATTCATTCTCACCCACTGTGATCATCACTTTCTCACCAACGTACATATCATCTTCCCCAACACGTATCCAAGTCCCAGCTTTGATCTCTGAGGGATCGAGCATGAAGTCAAGATAATTTCCAGGCGATGTTGTGTCTGCGCGATCATTGACGGAGTAATCTATGATCTCCTCGCCAAAAGCAGAGCTCTTTCTTACCCTCAAATTATTACCAGTAATTGAAAGAACTTCATAGGAAACTCTATCATCTGAATCGATATTCCCCGTGGGATCCATGTAGTAGGACGTGTAGTCCAAGTAATTCCCCTGTTGCACATAATCGGATATTCCAACTGTTGATATCTGCGAAATTGGATTCGGCGTATAGGACGACCCGTACTCATGACTATAACTAGATGAGGAATATCTCGAGAGCCTTCCTTCTGTCGGACTAATGACAAATACATCATCCACGTATATATAATCATAATCTGAAGGGAACAAACCCGATCTGTCTGTAAATTCAACCCTTATTGTCTGGGTTCCAAGAGTTAGACCCGTGACATACTGAGTATCGTGCTCCCCTAGAATTCCACCAAATCCTCCAACATAAACAGGCCTTACTGCGAAGATCACCCCCTCATTGACTGAGTCAAGTGAGCTTACATCGAGCGTTACATCCACACCCCACCTTCCTTCGGAGACGAGGGTTACTGTGTCTAAATTGACCCAAGTTATCTGGATTGGAGATCCCTGTAGATCTTCTAGATCAGTAGGGGTGAATCTGGGGGAGAACTCTTCGATTTGTTCACCTGTTTCAATATTTACAAGAACAACGAAAGTCTCGAGGTACTCCACTGAACCCCATTCTGCGAGTTGTTTCGCAGGGACAGTAAACGTGACATCCCCAGTGTAAGGTCCGTCAACTGATTTACTTTGGTAAGCAATAAGATCCAGTCCTGTAGATATATAGAGATCAAGGAAGTACTGACCTACTTCATCGATTTTCACAGGGATATTGTAAATGGACATATCATAACGTGGATCATCGTCCGTATTCTCGAAGATGGGGGAGAGTGTATTGAGATTAACGTAAACCGATGGTTCTGGAAGAGTTGGTACTTCCATCCAAGCAATCTGACAGTTGTCCTGCCAGAACGCATCCTCTGTACAAACCTCTGCAATCAAGTAAAGTTTAGAGTTTTGCTGCGCACGGTAGAGTTGAGTGCTCCGGATCGTCTGCGACAAGGTGTAACTGTCACCTGATGTAAGAGTTGCCTGTTCTGCGGGATTCCATGGCCCAACAACGGTACCCAGTTCATCAATAACATAGGTGACAAAGAAGAACCTCGAAGAGACGTAAGCATCGACATTCACATCGACAGATAGTTCTGAAGGTGACACATCTGCCGATAAAGAAACAGCAGTAGCATTCAGTACAAGTGAAGATGTATCAATTTGCAGTGTCTTATCTATGAAAGTGTCCCAGTAGAGATATGACAATGAAATAGAGACATAGGCAGGGGTAATTCTTCCAAGGTTATACCGTTGTTGAGAGAATGTGAACTCAAGGTTACCATCACCTATCAACACAGTATCGGTGTATTCAAATTCGAAGTTCATACCAACAGAAATGCTGACATCTGTTGCAAAGGTGAAGTTATATGCCAGATTAATGGTAATGTCGACGTTGGAAGAGTCGCTCTGAAGACTTGAAGTTATGTCCATCGTCTCGACAATCCCGAGATCTCTGGGTGTAAGCTTGAAGTCAATCGGGGTCT
>WAMJ01000190.1 GCA_015522385.1 Candidatus Heimdallarchaeota archaeon | reverse complement strand
TGTGTCCATTTCCAGGAACGATCATGGAAATGCGCTCACCTTTATAATATTGATAGTAATTTTGTCCTTGATTTAATATGTCTGAGTTTTCGGACAAATCGGACCCTAAAATAATTCTGATTCTATCTCCTATGAATTGATTCAAATTTTTCTCTTTAATAGTCCCAGCGGATTCTACCTTCTTTGGTTGTGGATATTTTAGATTTTTAACTTTCACATTAAACGAATCGTCTAGTATAATTCCGGACCTATAGCCAAACATCATACCAGTATCAATTTCCTCTGCCCTCTGCAGAATTCCGATCATCTCTGCTGCACCAGAACCACTGTAAACGACATTGTGTCCCATCACCGGGTTGAAGACACCATTGAAATTATTCGATGTAAGTCCGTCTGGGCCACGAGAGATCTTCCAGAACTGATCCTTTCTTCCGTGGAACCTGAAGGCATCAATGGCATTCTGGATGGCGGTAGGGTTCGGGATACCTGACATTAGAGTATCCATATCCCCAGAGTAGGTGAGTATCTCGATAAGCTTCTCCGAGGAGTCAAAATAGGACTCTATCGATACGAGATCGATCTCGTCAACGTACTGACCAATCACCTCCTTGAACTTGTCGACGAGCTTATCGGGTTCTATCACCATACCGCCAAGTGCCACGATCTGGTCATCGGTCAGACCTATCCTCTTTCCGTCTTTCCAACCCTCGGTCACACCGAATACTATCTTCCCGTCCTCCCTGACAATCGGTTTCATCAGAGCCGCGTCCTCGCTGATATGTATGGAGTCGACACCATGGAGTTTGACTTCAAACACCACATTCTCAGGGATGCCAGAGTAGAATCTCCCCCTTAGAGGCCCCCCATTCTCCTTGAGTTTCTCAAGTGTGCGTTTCCTGTCAAGAGACAGGCCGAATCGTTCGACCTCGAAATACCTTAAATCACCGTAGATTGAAGCCAGTTGAGCGTCCTTCAACCGTCTGTCCACTGAACGAAGCTTGGACCGAATCAATCCTACAGCCTCAAAACTATCATAACCATACTTCTTCTCAACCTTCTTAATCAGTTCAGGATTAAGATAGTACTCTAGCATCTGAAAGTTAGTTAATGGACCATAGTGATCACCTGAATACAGTAACTTTGAGTATAGGAACTTCGAGATCTCTTTTGCAGATACATCTTTATCAGCATTAAAGATATACTTGAAGAGATCCTCTGAATCAGAGAGACTGCCTAGATCATAAACCTCCCTGATGAAATTACCCCAGTCCCTGTTCATGGCTCCCAAGTACCCAGAACTACTGAAGAATGGCCTCTTGTTGCTAGCGAGTAGAAAGTTCCGGTAGTTGTCAGGTACATCAGACGGATTCCTCTTTGATCTGGGAAAAGCATAGTCTGGCGTTTTAGCCTTACGATTGCTAGTGGTTCTACCAGTATCATATTTGTACAACTCCTCAGCTTTTGCACCCTCATTCATCTGCTTGAACTCGTAGTAGTCATCGACCATGATGTACTTGTGAACCTCATTCATCTGCTCAGGAGTCACATCGTCAAGTTTCGCATAGTTGACGAGGATCTCGAGATCAGTTCCTTTGTCGGTGCTACCATCATCGAACACGACCATCGCGTCGATCACCCGCTCAAGAGTATTCAAGGTCTCCCTCTGATCCTTGGTGAGTACCTCGATATCCTCGAAGTACACATGACCTAGTCCATTGGTTCCCCTTTTCTTCGCGAACAGGACACTGGGTAGTCTCTGAGGATTTGGATCCTTCAGATTCCTCAGGAGGATCGTGTCTCCGAAGACCTCCGAGAGGATGTTGTTCATCGCCATCTGGAACGGCTGGTTACCGTGAGAGCCGGTCACTGGTCTGCTCTCTGCACCCCTCATCACCATGGCCTTGTCCTTGATCACCGAGCGGTGGTTGTTTCCCTGAAGTGCTGCATCTGACATGGTCATCAGCTCAGCAGACAGCGCGTCCACGTCGTCTATCGTGTTGATCTTGTCCCTGAAGATGAACGGTAGCACATTCATGGTCATCTTGTAGCCGTCGTTCTCATTGATATCAAAGACCTCCGCGACCTTCTTGAACAGCTCTGGCTCCACGAACTTCTCAGAGGTGTCTGCTCTGTACCTGAGGATGAGATCAGCCATCTTGTCCGCCCACTGCTTATCGCTGAAGATCTCCGCAACCCTCATACCGAAGACATTCGTCATGATGAGACTGGACGACAACTTCCCATTCTCAGCATAAGTCTTCAGGAACTCTTGGATGTTGTTGGGATTGTCAGGGACAATGCCCAACTTTACCAGAGCCTTGATGGGGTTCTCACCAGCATTGGGATTCAGGGCGTCCTGTATCCCGGTCAACGTGGTGGGTACGTCGAACTGGATCAGATCAGAGCCCTCACCTCTCAGATCGAGCTTGATCCATTTGGCGTCGTTGTGCACCAACCTGTCAAAGTCACAAG
>WAMJ01000189.1 GCA_015522385.1 Candidatus Heimdallarchaeota archaeon | reverse complement strand
TGGTTTGCTCACGATAGTGACCTCAACCTGTATTACCTCAGTGCAGAGTCAACTAAACATGGCTCTCTACACCGGGGTTCCGCAGTTTCCTTCACCATCAACAAAGACGATCAGGACTGGCAACAAATTCGAGGGATACAGGGAACAGGTATGCTCTTCCCCACATCCGAGAAACAGCACTGGGAGGTCTACACGCAGAAGTTTCCTTTCGTCTTGGAGGAGTTCCCGGACTTAGATACAGCGCTTCAGAAATCAAAGCTCTGGATGATTAGACCAAACTGGATCAGGCTCATCGATAACACCATAGCATTCGGTCACAAAGAGGAGATCACCCTATAGAGGAGTGAATATATTTTTCTAGGTTATTTTACTCCTGATTTCCCACTTCTTTCCACTAATAATACGTGGATGTTGATCAAGACTAGATGTACTGTGAAGTGTCCTCTTCATACATTCTAAGATCCAGACCACATGACGGACAGTAAACCCAAAAGGGATTAATCTCCATATTGCACCTCGGGCACGTGTGAACATCTTCAGGGCTCTTCCTGAAAAATAGGGGAGGAAAGAAGAGGAAGAAAAAGATAAGCGGAAAACCAAATAGTACGTATGCGATGATGTTCGCTGCTGTCAGAACCAACGAAAGAACAAACCAGAAATATCTCATTCTGTTTTCTTCCACCTCAGGCGGGAAGCACCTTCTTTGTTCTCTGCAAATGAAGCCTCGACCTCAAGCCCAATATACAGGTTTTCCGGGGGCTCATTCACGATGCCTGTTAATCTCTCGCCATTTGTCAACTCGACGATTCCTAGGGTATAGGGTGCCATGTCCATGAATGTGGGTGGGCTTATGTGGATGACGGTCCATGTGACCAGTTTACCCTTGCCCTCTACCTCTACCTCGGAGAGGTTTGTTCCGTAACAATTTCGGCACACGGGTCTAGGTGGAACCATGACTCTGTTGCAGTCATTGCACTTAATACCCACAAGTTTATTCTCGTTAATCGCTTTCTCGTACATCTCGACTGTTCTCATGATATTGTCCATGTTAGTCACCTCTCTCTAGGATGTGGCACACAATCGTAGATCCACTGCCTCCTAGGTTCTGTGTCATACCGAGTTCCACATCGGAGAGTTGTCTCTCTCCTGCAGTACCTCTAAGTTGCTTTGATACCTCTACAATCTGAGCAACTCCAGTAGCTCCGATGGGGTGTCCCTTGGCTTTCAGACCTCCCGACACATTGATTGGTAGATGGCCATCTGCTGCAGTGTCACCATTAAGCGCGGCTTTTCCTCCCTCACCCTTCTTGAAGAAACCCATGTCCTCAATAGCCACAATCTCAGCAATGGTGAAGCAGTCGTGTACCTCGGCGAAGTCGATGTCCTTGGGCTCAAGACCCGCTCTTTTGAAGGCGTTTCGAGCCGCGATCTTAGTGGTGTTGAAGCTGGTGATATCCGTACGGTCGTGGAGGGACATCGTCTCACTAGCTTGAGCAAAACCTCGGACCTTTACAGCTTGTCCCTCGTACTTATGCCTATCTTCCCACGGGACAACAACGACCGCAGCTGCACCGTCTGTGATCGGTGAGCAGTCGAATAGTCTCAGCGGATCTGCAATCATGATCGAGTTCATTGCCTTCTCGAACGTGATCTCTTTCTGGTACTGTGCCAGAGGATTCTTCGTTGCATTCTTATGGTTCTTTACGGCCACAGCGGCTCTCTGCTCTGCATCTGTGCCAAACTGTGCCTCGTGCGCACGAGCAACCATGGCAAATGCTCCGGGAAAAGTGATTCCAAGGCTAAGCTCGTATACGTCATCTGCACACATCGCCAGACCCTCTGTCACGTGATTTGTTGGAAGGTTGGTCATCTTCTCCGCTCCAGTAGCTAGCACTGTGTCATAGAAACCGCCTGCTACCGCCATAATCGCGTGCATCACGGAAAGACCTCCCGAGGCGCAAGCAGCCTCGACCCTTGTCGATGGTGTATTGTGCATACCTAAGTAGTCTGGCACACCAGGAGCAGAGTGCATCTGATGTTCGAAGAAGTCACTCGATAGAATTCCGACGTAATTCGCTTCTATGTCCTTGGGAGTTACCCCTGCATCGTTCATCGCC
>WAMJ01000188.1 GCA_015522385.1 Candidatus Heimdallarchaeota archaeon | reverse complement strand
TTCAATAGCTTTTAGATGCTCTTGATGAATTGAGCTTTGATCCACAAGTTCTGAATCAGGATCTAGCTTAGGTTCAAAAACCGGGATGAATTCTAGTTCTTTGTTCTTTATGGCCAAAAGGTCAAAAATATCTGTAAAATCAGGATAGACGATCTTTACTGCATTCTTTCGAGAGGGGTTAAAATTTATTTGTCTATTCCTTCTCCCAATATCCAGAAGCTTCAGCTGCCAATTATTAACTTTATTCTGAAATTTCTTTGAAACTTTTAGTTTTGAAATATATTACCCTCCTGATGCAAATGAATTTTCCCCTCAAAGTACTTAAATTATATGTTTACCTTTTGCGTGATTAATTATTTCAAAATAAAGAAATGCTATAGTAAGGAAATAGATGTAGTTCTAAAAAACTAGTTGCAAGAATAAAGCCCGTAAAACAGTGTGAATAAAATGTTACAATATTGTTATCCCCCATAGGGTAACATTATATAGATGGATGACCATATCCGATTGAATACTATGGAAACAGTACTAGAAGTTACGGATCTGTACAAATCTTTCAATCTCGGGAAGGTCAATCAGGTCGATGTTCTGCTGGGCATTAACCTCTCCATGAAGAAGGGTGACTTCTTCGCGCTCATGGGCCCCTCGGGTTCTGGAAAGTCCACCCTTCTCAACATCGTGGGTGGGCTCATCTCCCAGACATCAGGACAGGTGAAGGTCCTAGGCTCTGAGTTGTCGTCCATGAGTGACAACATGCTCTCCGAACTCCGTGGAAGACACATTGGCTGGGTTTTCCAGTCCTTTGGTCTGATAGATAACCTGACCGCTCTAGAGAATGTCATCGTGCCGATGAATCTGCAGGGCATCATCGGTGATGACGCAGAGAAAAAAGCCGGTAAGCTACTCGAACGGGTGGGGCTCGCGGACAGGGTGGATCATTACCCCGATGATCTGTCAGGTGGGCAACAGCAACGTGTGGCTATTGCACGGGCTCTCTCAAACGATCCTGAGCTTATCCTTGCGGATGAGCCTACGGGCAATCTCGACACTGCGACTGGTATCGGGATAATCAAGCTCTTCGAGGAATTAGCGCAGGAAGGGAAGACAGTGCTCATGGTCTCCCACGATGTAAAGTTGGCGCACGCTGCTCATCAGGTGTTCGTCCTGCAGAGGGGCAGGTTGATAGAGGAGGAGATTGTTGTATGAGCGTCCTCTCCTTCTTCAAGGGATTCGTGGGGAGGATATTCTCATTCTTCAGGTCTGTTATGAGAGGGATCATCGAGTTCCCCATAGAGACTGCGCCCAATACATTCGTGTCGGTCTTCAGGAACAAGAGGAGGTCTTTTGCTATGCTCTCAGGGATAATGCTGACAACAGTGATTATATCGGGGATCATCCTCTATAACGATCAGCTCAAACAGGATAACTACCGGACGCTGATTGGCAACATATCCAGCGAGGTCAGCTTCAACATCTTGGGAGAGAACCAGGAGTCATACCAGAACTTGACCATTGTGAAAGAGCGGATCGACAATGATCCGAGGGTGCTGGACTCCACGATCAAGGCAGGTAGGAGGTCGAACTCGCAGGCCAATATACTGCTCGCGAGCATCAACGAGACGATTGACATCACATCAAAGGATGCAAGGGTTTTCCCGGAGTTCTTGGACAAGGACTTCATGAGCTCTTATATGGGGAAAAAGTTCCTCGAGGGTGAGTTCGAGGGCACACCCACGGTGGAGAACAACAGTGTCATTCTGCCATCGTTCCTCGCATCGAGGCTCGGGATCAGCGTAGGAGTGGTTCTCCCAGTATTGAACATCACGCAGTCTATCATCGGAGGGACGGTAATTAACAACGAGGGATACATCACCAACGTGACCGTTAGCGCGATCTACCCATATGACGACGAGTTCAACCTCATCAACCTCAACTTCAACAACTTCCCCAAGATATACCTCTCAATGGAGGCACTGAATGAGCCAACAATGAAGGATATAGCCGAGGGATTGCAGAGGAACGGAAACTATGAGATCGCGGTGAAGATCGATGAGACGAAGTTCACAGTCTCTGACCCAAGTAGGTTTAATCAGGAGATTCAGAAGTTCATCAACGAGATATCCAATGATGATCGGTTCGATATCGAGGGGACAAACCTGATAGAGGGGACGCTTGTCGCCTTCCAGATCATCTCCATCTTCATCACCATCCTCTATCTGATCATAGCAGTACCGGTAGTCTTCCTCTCCATCTACCTACTGAATTACGGGATGGATCTTAGCCTTGAGGAGATGCGTCGAGAGATTGCGATCAAGAAGGTGCAAGGGGCAGATAGTAGGCAGATCTTTGCAGAGCTGAGGAATGATGGGATACTCCTCCTCCTCATTGGTACAGGGGTCGGTTACGTTGGGGGCATGATCTCTGCATGGCTCATCACCTCCTCAGTCGGCTTCATGAAGATATCGTTCAGTGATCTTAAACCGTTCACGGAGTACATTTACTTCAATGACTGGGCATTCTTTACGCCATTTGTCTTCATCTCGATTCTTCTGCTCTTCTCCATTCATCGAAAGGGGCGGACGTTCATCGAGCAGGAAGTGACGACGGGGGTGGCGAGGCAGGAGTGGAAGAAAGAGGGTCTCATAAAGCGGATGAAGCTGGACTACCTCTTCTTCGGTGTTGGTCTGCTGGGTATTGGACTGGTTATCCTCGACATGAACAGGATAGAGACGGGTATATCCACCCTTAACAGAGTACTCATCTTCCTGTTCAGCCCATTCTTGCTGTGGATAGGTGGTTCAATCGTCGGATCAAGGGTGGTCAAGTTCGTGCCGATCAAGCTCGAGAAGACCTTTCTTAGTCTCCCCCTGTTCAAGGACGTCAAGAGGGTCATCAAGTCTGGTTTGAGGAGGAGAGGTGAAGTCGATAGATTGGCGATAATTATCATCCTCACTCTATCAATTGTTGCCCTGTCAACGATTCAGGGAACGACGGAGGAGGGAGTCGCCTTGCGAAACCTTCAATGGGAGATTGGTGCGGATGCCAATGTGATCTATTCTCAACCAGGAAGCTACCAGACAAACCTCACTGCACTTCCAGAGATCGAGGAAGCGATCGGTATTGGGAGAGTAGGAGTGAGAGTATTCAGCTCGAATTACGACATGGTCGCTTATGAAGAGGCTAAGGAGATATCCTACTTAAAATCAGGGGAACCCACGCTTCTCTGGCAGCCAGACAACTTCGTCGGGGAGTCTCCGCTTGATGTCCTGACTAAACTGTCTATGAATGACAGGGGGATCTATGTGCCACTTGAGTTCAATTTCGATACGGGCCTCTCAGTTGGTGATAAGGTTGACATCCGAGTACCAATCACAGGTTCCCTCTACGGCAACAGTGAGAAAATCACCGACGTGGAGATACTCGGTCTTGTCAGACAGCTCCCGGGGAGGATATCAGATGCTCTCCTCGTCTCGGAAGCTCTGTACAAGGAGGTTCTGGCCGTAAGTCAGGGTAAGAGTGCAGATGCGTACCTTACTCAGCCCATGGAGACGAATACCTACCTCCTCCGCACAACGCTCAGGGACAAGATATCGGAGAAGCAGTCGAAGGAACTAGTCAAGAAGCTCTCTGGGCTTGAGGGAGTGGACACAGTCCGCTCATACTTCGGTGAGCTACCTGACCTGAACTCCCGGGTCACGGGATACGGGGTTTCGGGTCTTCTCTCATTGAACTTCGTAGTCAGCCTCACAGCTTCGGTAGTGTCTGCCTTCGCCTTCTCCGCCATCATCATTGACCGAAGGAGAAAGGAGTTCGCCATACTCAGGGCGATAGGTGCAAAAAGATCGCAGATCTACAAATTAGCACTAGGTGAGAATGCACTCATGATGTTCACTGCTTCTGTGTGGGGAACACTAATTGGCATCGGTATTAGCTACCTCTTCAATGGAGTTTTTAGCTTCTTAGGAGGGATTCTCGGTACAAGCGTCGATGTCCCGCGACTGGTTATCATCAACTGGCTAGAGCTGTCGGGAGTGGCTTTTGTATCGTTCGCGGGCATGATACTTGCAACACTGTTCTCCATCAGAAGTGCGGCTAACCAGGACCTTACCCTGGCAACGAGGGTGGTATAAATGGAAGACTTGTTAGTAGCGAAGGGACTGTTTACCATCTACCAAGGTAAGCACGGCTCGCAGAATGTTGTCGCCCTCAAGGGTATTAATCTTGAGCTGAAAAGAGGAGAATTCGTCTCAGTGGTCGGAACCTCAGGTGCTGGGAAAAGCACACTCCTCCGAGTGCTTGGAGGACTGCAGTACCCAAGCGCGGGAACCGTCAACTACGAGGGTCTGGAGATCACGAAGCTAAGCGAGGATGATCTCGTACCATTCAGGCGGAAGACCGTGGGGTTCGTCTTTCAGGAGGGGAACCTCCTGCCATCGTACTCCGCTTTCGACAATGTGGTCAAGACACTGAGGTACTCGGGCAACAGCATCCGAGACTCCCGGAAGAGGGCGACAGAGGTACTGACCGAGCTGGGTCTGAAGTCACGGATGCACGACCTCCCGCATAGGTTATCCGGGGGAGAAAGGCAGCGTGTGGCAATTGCGAGGGCACTAGCCAACAAGCCCAAAGTCGTGTTGGCAGACGAACCTACTGGATCACTGGATCTGGAGAACACAGACCAAGTGATGGGGATCTTTAAGGACCTGTTTAAGGAGCAGGAGACCTCGTTTTTCATCGTCACCCACAGCCAGCACGTCGCTTCGTACAGTGATCGTAGTCTTGAGCTTGAGGACGGGAAGTTCATCGGTCAACACGCCGGGGACTCCGATATCTACAATTTGAATGAGTCCCGAGAACTGATCATCAACGATGATGGCAGTCTGTACCTACCTCCTGAGATGTTGGGATTGGTTGTACAATACGGCAATCTATGGGATATGGAGCTCGATCTCTCGAATGGTACCCCACGTATTTTACTCCGACCTAGACTATCCACTGAGGAACATGACAATTGTCCTGTTTGTAAAGCTCCATTGACCAAGTCAAAATACCACTGTACGTCCTGTGGAGCCAAGCTTTTCTAATTAGTGGAGTATAGTTTCCTGCTCGATTTTGGACATATCGACATTTGATATATCAAAAGGTATAAATTATACAACAATATTTCAGTCATATGGTAGACCTAAAAACTAACTTCTCAGGCTCCTATATCTGCACAAACTGCAATACAACCTTTACTGCCCCCACACACTGTGGTAGGATGATGACCCTTCAGGATGGAAACACATGGATATGCTGGAAGGGTGAGCACCAACCCTGTTGTGGAAAGGAGTCCAAGATCGAGCTAGAAAACTGCTGTGACTCTCGCAACCTTACACCCCAAATCGAGGCCTAAATCACTCAGCATACGTCTGGGCAAAGGCGATCTTTAGGAGGAATTCCAATTCCTGAGCCTCCTCCTCGTCAAGAGAGCCCATGATGATGTACCTCCTCCTGTCACTTACCAGCTCTACTGCCAGCTCTTTGGCAAACATTTTGGATATAGTCATTCGCTCGATTTCATGCATAGGGATCATCGTAGAGCTGACCTTGATGAATGTTCCCTTGGTCATGACCCGCATAGTCGAATCATGGATCTCAATGACCAACCGGCGTCTGGAGGCATTGAATGTGAAGAAGAAGATGATTCCCACCACCACAAGTTCAAACCAGTTTGAGGAGAGGAGGACCAAGTAGATAACAAGAATAAGGAAGAGGGAAATAGCAGTCCAGTACAGGTTGAAATACATGTTATTATGGGCGATAATCAGATCATCACCATTTCTCCGTATTCTGTAAATTTTTGAGAAGTGATTCTCGATACTGTAGTCCTCGAGCTCTGGCTCCTTCTGCCGGAGGTATACCCCGAGAGGCAAGTCGGTCTCTCCAGAGGTTCTCACATGTGCGCCCATCCCAGTCTGGTCCACAAGCTTGATGTCCATCCGCTCGGCGACATACTCTGCAAGTGCATCAACCCACGGCTGGTTGAAGAGCTTATCCGTGGAGTATGGACTTGATCGGATGATGACCCTTGTGACAAAAATCGGGCGATCATCTACAGAGATCGTCCACGTGGAAATGTACGAGGTGGTATTCTTCCTTCTACTCCACCTCGAGGTCAAGCGACGTGTCAAGTATACCCCAGAATCTGGACCAACTTGGATTATAACACCCTTCCTTGTGATTGTCTTGTTTTGTGGATCCAGAAGGATAGGTCCCCCCGAGAGTGGTCTGAAGAATACTACAAAGAAAATGAGGGTAGGGAGGATCCAGAAAGAGTAGGGAATTATATCAAAATTCACGCTAAACCCGAAGATGAGCTGCATGACCGAGGTGAAAACCATGGCGACGAGAGCAGGGAGCAGGCTCATAGATACGCGATTTCCGAAGGTAACCCTTCTCTGCACTGAGATTTTCCCATCCTTCTCCTTGATTGAAAGATAGTTCATTTACCGAACCGTGAAGATTCCGACTAATCAATGTGCTTATCCCAAGTTAAATGAATCCGCAGTATTTGCGCAGAAGTTAGCGAATATTCCGAGCAGAGCAATGCAAACTTTCGAGTCAAGGTTGCATTCTGACATAATCAATAGGGAGTCACGGGTAAGTAGCCCCCCTTTTCAATTGTATTTCACAATACCTATTTCGCGGAATTAGTTGGTGAGGATCTTGCATCGAAATGGAAGTAGACCAGCAGACCCGTGAAGAATGAGACCCAGACGTCGCTGGCGTAGTGAGCACCTATAATCACCCGGGATACCGCGACCATTATTGCCCAGACTACAGTAGCCCAGAGAACCTCCTTCCTCTGGAAGTAGTAATTCATGGTGAGGAGAAACACACCCATTGCAGCGTGTCCCGAGGGGAAAGAGAAGTTCCCCGTGTATCCCTGTGGGAGATACCAAGGGGTGAATCTGGTATAGTCTCCACCAAGATCCCTAAACCTCACTCTCCCCCACAGAAGCTTGATTGTCTGCACGAAGGTCAATGGTACGAGAAGAGCCACTGCGAGTGTCTTGTCGCTGCCGAGCTTGAGTTTATCGGCAGGGATCTTCGCAAGATAGATCGGGAACAATATGGCCAGTGCGAGAATGAGACCGACGTACAGATTCGTTGACTCCCTATACCTAAAGTAGAGGGCTGCACCGACCAGTGGTAGTAGGGCGACGATGAGGACCTTGACCCATAACTTGTCCGAGTACCTCAACTGGACGTAGAGGGAATAGAGAATGAGGACGTATCCGGGGAACTCACCCCATTCTTGGAAGAAGAGGCCAAAAGGGTTACCCTGTGAGACAACTGCCCGAGATATATCGAGGTCGTAGAGTGCGAAGGTAAGGAGCCCTGTAGCGAGGGCGATCAGGGAGAGCCGTTCTTTCACTTAATCCCTATCCACAGTTACCCTTAAGAATGTTCATTCTCCCCATATCCCCAAAAGCTTATGAACGGATGCTGCCTCCTTGCGCTGTGAAGATACTAGACGAGCTGAAAAAGATGGGGATTGGAGGGCAAGTCAATGAGAACTACCATCTGTCCAAGTTCTGGGCGGACATCTACTGGTCGAGGAGGGTGGCCCACTCCAACCGTGAGGATCCGGAACTCGACCTGATCACGAAGATTTCACCTGATTCTCTCCTGGAGATAGGTTCAGCCTATGGAAGAATATTACGAAAGCTCAAAGCCCTCCTGCCCAGGACCGATCTGCACGGGATTGAGATCTGCCTCTACTTCGAGGACTACAGAAAGGAGTACCTTTCTGGCGACTTCAACGAATACCTCAGGGAGCAGAATATCGTGACTGGGGACTTTTTCCAGCATGATTTCGAGAGGAAGTTCGACGTGATCCTGCTACCGATGAACACATTCCCCAGCTTTCCAGAAGATCTAATCGTACCGCTACTTAGCAGGGTCAAGGACCTGCTCAACAGTGAGGGCAGGTTTGTCTTCTCGAGCCACAGGTATGGAGAGAATTCAAAGGAACCCTCACTTCTCACAGACACGACCGATTACGTGGAGGAGATAGGTATGGAGTTCAGATACGTACAATTCGGTCCGTTCAGGTTCAACGGGGGACATTACTACGACAGCTTTCACATATTCGGGGAAGACGCAGTGTTCCGGACGGGGAGGTCAGTATACAAACCAGAGTACTTAGAAGATATATTGCACTCACAGGGGGCCGAGGTCTCAACGGACGACAGCTCTCACTCTACGGTATGGATCTGCAAATGGGGTTAAAGATACTCTAAACGATTTGATAGGTAATCCAACTAGATGATTCTTAGTAGTTTGACCAGAAGAAGAGGGGGTTTACCATTGATTTCTGGTTTTTCCTCCTCATGTACTCCATCTGTTCTTCATGGGTTCTGCTCTTCTTCTCAGATCTGTCTCTTCTAAATGCGTCAAGTAATCCGTTGATCTCTATCTTTCTAAATTTGTGTTGTACTGTTTTGTTTGACATGGTGATTCACCTTTTGTTTACGGATTCGATTATGCAGAACCTCAGGGAAATTATATTAGATAACATTCTTATTTTCTGAGATCCTGTTCTTCAAGAATCATATTATTATAGTAGATATCCGAAGTACTTAAATATATGCATTATTTCGATATCTGCCTACGACTTGGAATTCCCCTTCCCCTCTCCTTGAGTGATTTTCCGATGCATCTCTGCGAGCTCGTCAGGTGAAGCTGGCCTAGCGAGAGAGGGGTTTAGCGCATTGATAGAGTTCACTGGGACGAGATGGACGTGGGTATGAGGGACACTCAATCCCTCTACGGCAATCCCCACAGTCTTTGGATCCAATGTTTCCTGCAGGATACCCGCGACGACCCTGACATCCTCCATCAAAGCTAGGTAGTCTTTCTTGTCCATATCCCAGATCAGCTCACTGTGTGCCTTAGGAACCACGAGCGTGTGTCCGTCGGCAATTGGATTTATGTCCAGAAATGATGTAGAGAGCTCTGTCTGGTGGACGACGTATGCGTCCTTACCCGTCCTTGCTATTGCGCAGAACTTACACTCCATATGCGGAAATAGACACAAGACAGAAAAATGTTTCGAGGAGAGCCCAAGATTCAGCTTCCAATCATGGCAAACATGTCCATGAGGTCGAATACGCGATTGACTATGAGGATCAGGATGACTATCAGCCATGAAGTCTTGAACTCCTTGAAAGCGGTGAGAAGTTCCTTGATATCGCTACCTTCTGACTGAACAATTCTCTGAAAATTGTCTATAGGGAGGTAGAAGGACACTCCCATGGCGACCCAACTGATCCCTGCGACTACGGTCGTCAAGCTCGCCGAGGAGGTTGATCCATCGATGAGGGTGAGTATCCCGGCCAGAATCAATATGATTGAGAATATTCTCAAAGCCGAGATGAATTTGTTGATGCGGGCGTTCTCCTCTTCTGTAAACTCGTATTCCTTGCTCATACCATTCACCTACAGTAACAGGATTACATCAATCACCACACTTAGGGCTATCATTGCGATGATGACGTAGAATGCCTTGGTCATGTTGTCAGTTCCAGCCAGTAGCTCGGGGATATCGGAGCCCTCCGTCGTCGCCACCCTCCGGAAGGAGAGGGCTGCAGGAATGAAGAGTAGCCCCATGACCAACTGGATCAGGCTCTGAATTGTGCGGAGGGTCAGCTCGAATGGAGTGTAAGCCCCATTAAAGAAACTGGTCACTATTCTCATGACACCTCCGAGTGCTATGAGACCTGCGATTACGATGGCCATTATCCCTACGATTGATATGACATTAGCGTCTTGGTCGCTAAATTCGTAGCTCATACCCAATGGTATATCCGAGCTTTATAAGCAATCGGGGGAATTGAGGAACTTTTTTGAAATAATTACAAATCAGACTGTGACAGATATTACAGGGTATGAAATTATTTAATTCAAGCATTGAGAGCAGAGATTATTGGTATTGTCAAGTATCGGTTCAATTTCATGAGATCAAGATTCTTTGCAGGAAGCGAAGGAACCTATTAGAGAACTATAGTCTACCTGAAACGGATCGGGGTCTTCACGTCTCTGTCGCCAAACAGGAGAGGGGAGCCCTCAATGACTTCATCCATGGTTAGGACAGGCTCCACACAGGCGTCGAGTTCTTTGAATACCCTTTGCCAGTGAGCAAGGTCTTGCCCCGCAATCACCTTCTTGATCTTCGTCTTCAGATCCTCATCGAAGAGATAACTGTCTCCCTCGTACTCCAGTCCAAGACCCTTTATCAGATCCCTGAAGAACTTGGGCTCGATTGAACCCACAGAGAGATAACGCCCATCTTTTGTCCTGTAGAAGTCGTAGATCGAGCCACCGTCCAAGATCTCAGTTCCCAGAGGAGGAGGGTTCATTCCAGCGAGACCGTAAGTGGCCTTGAGCAGCCCGAGAGGTACGAGGCAGTCGGTCATCGAGATGTCGATGTACCTCCCCTCCCCGGTTCTGTCACGGGAGACAAGTGCAGCGAGTATCCCTATCACGGCGTGCAGCGAACCACCGACCACATCACCCAGTTGCACACCAACAGCCCGCGGTTCTTCCGAGAGAAGTGATGCAATTCCAGACTTGGCCAGGAAGTTGATGTCATGACCTGCCTTAGACGACCCCTGTCCGAAAGATGTGATGGAGCAGTAGATGATTTTCGGTTTGATCTCCCTGACCTGTTCGTAACCGAGACCGAGCCTCTCCATTGTCCCGGGCCTGAACTGCTCGATTAGAACATCTGAGTCAGCGACAAGATTGCGGACCTCTTCGAGCTGGGCAGGGTCCTTGAGATCCAACTGCCTGACCTGCTTAGATCGATTCAGGATCTCGTACACAAGGGGTTTGGAATCGACAAAGGGAGGGAATATATCCTCCAAGCGGGGGGAACGGGGGTTCTCAATCTTGACGACCTCCGCACCGAGGTCTGCGAGGATCTTTGTGGCATAGGGCCCCGGGAGAAGGGGAGTGAAGTCGACAATCTTGATACCAGCAAGCAATTTGTGCACAGAGATGAATTAAGGAGTGATTTAATATCTCTATCTTTTCAGGAAGAAATGAGATAAAATGCACAGAGCTCCATCATGGAGAGGAAGAAGGTGCAAGATATTTAAAAGAATATGAATGTATATCAGAATTTATTGATGAAAAAATAGGTACGATTTCCAAACCAGATGTTTGTAAAATAATAAAATTAAAAGATGAGAGAACATATTTCAGGAATCATCCAGATTTTACTACTACCCAGAAAATGGAAAGACTATTAAATATGGTTAAAATAGTTTGCATGTGAAAACAGGCGTATCACTGATGAAGACCCAAGCGGCAATCGCGACGCTGATCTTCCTCATTACCGCGGCAGTAAGCACTGGGATTGTGAGTTCACCGACCGCTACAGCATTTGAGAGCATAGTCACTGTGGACATCAGCTCTGCCTACTACGCAGACCTTGATGGAGACAACTTGGAAGACGATATCTTTTCCCAAGTGGATGTCGTACTTGCCATGACCTACAACAAGGGCATCGACTACACGATCACCCTGACCCTCCCAAGTGGAGCCCAGTACAGCTACTCCTTCAAGCTCTACGTTAGCTCGAAGATTTTTTCCATAAACAATTATATGTACAACCTCGCCACCGAGAGCGGATGGTACCAGATCGATGCGACCATAACCCTCAGGAATGGTGTCGGAGGGTCCGATCAGATAGTTTTTGATCCTCCGGGTGGAAGTTGTTGCGATGATCCCGAGGTCGTTATCACAGTTACTTAAAGGTATGAGCACGAAGGGTAAATTGTGATAGTTGATGGATAGAATTACAGTCAACCATTACCTCATCCTCCTCGTCCTGATAGATGATCCCATGCTCGGGATTCGCCAACTTGGAGAGAGGTTGCAGAAGCACAATGTTGAACTGTCCTATCATTTGATCAAGAAGATGACCAACGAGTTGAGGGAATGGGGGTTTCTCCGGTCACCGAGAGAGATCCACGATTCCGTGCTTGTCGGGAACACCAGGGAGATCTCGGAGGTCGAGGCCCTCTACACCCCCAGCCTATTAGGGCTTACAAGACAGCACTTGATCCTCAAGGGTATCGATAGAGAGGAGTCCGTCTACAAGTTTGCCAAGTACTGTGACATCCATCCATTCACACACTACCGGATCCTCGGCGTGGGAGAGAACGTGATTGCCTACGCACAGTTCGACGTCCCCGAAGACTCTAAAGCTTTGATGAAGAGATTCTACGAGAAGTTCTCTAAGGAGGTAAAGGCAAAATCTTGCGATGTTCTCAACGCATCCCGCGTCTCCACATCCGAGCTCAACCTCTCGATGTGGTCATTCATGGGAAGCGACTGGGAGTTTAACATCCGGGGGGGGAAGAACTCGCTGGAAGAGTGGTGGGACAAGAACCAGTCCTCGACAAACACATATACAAGCTTCGCGCACGACTCAGTTCTCCACACCCTTGACAAACTGGATCTCACCCTCATCAGGGAGCTCAACATCAACGCGAAGGTGAAGGCGACTGACTTGGCCAAGCACTATGGCAAGAACATCTCCACCATATCGAGAAGACTTACCAAGCTCAAGAGCACCGTCGTTACCAAGTACAGACTGTACTACAACAGGACCAAGTTCGACCTCACACTGTCCCTCCTCCTGTCCGGTGAGACCAATAATGCTGCAGAAATCGATACCATGCACAAGCTCGTGGAGACCAACTACTTCCCATTCAAGTCCACCCTCGCCTCGGATAAGAACAAGTTCATCTGGAGCATGAATATCCCCCCGACAATCTCATCCGACTTGGCCTTCTTTATCTGGACAAAGGTGAAGAGGTTGACCGTGTACAACCTTGTTCTCCAGGACGGGAACTCATGGAGATATCCATTCTACCCAAACAATTACAATGCTGATGCCAGAGAATGGAACTTAAACGAGGCAGATCCCGAGGTCATCTTCAAAGGAAAATGAGTAGTTCACACCAATCCACCACTACAATTTACCAACTCAATATATGCAAACCATTGCGACAATATATGCATTTAAATTCAATTTTATTGAATAAATATTATTTATTTGCACCAATACTATTGCCCACATATAAACAGCTAAACCTTCGCTTCAACCCACTATAATCAATATTTCGAAAATATTGAGTGCAAACAATAATAAATAACTAGTATTAGAATTAAAAATAATTGCATAATTATTTCTAAACCACCCTCTAGATTTATATACCCACCTTCGGCTGTTGATTCACTATCTCTATAGACTGATCTATAATGAAAGAAAGAAACCGACTAAAATTGCTGAACTTTATCATAATGGCAATTTTAATGATGAACATTTTTTCCGGAGCAACCGTCGCTGCACAGTCTCCCATGGCTGGTGTAAGTGAAGACAATCGGCTGATCGCACTCGGACCCGTATTCGATAAGAAGATCGCTATTGTCTACGGTGGAGAGGAGCAATTCGCCCTCATTGCAGAAGGAATAAAGAATCTGATAGAACCGTTTTATCAGCCTGTTGACCTCATTGAGATCAGCAGTGTAAGTGATATTGCGGCACTACCAGAAGACTACTGGATTACCGTACAGGTGTACGACACGACCCCAGAAGGACCAATAGTATCGGGAATGCAGGAGACGTGGAGCGACCTCGCGGTTGTTATCAACAGCATGGGAGATCGCAAACACGCTCTTGCCATAGCCAATACTAAACAGGCATCACAGAAGCTCGGACCTGCTCTCAGGAACTCGTTCCTAGCTGACAATGTAACCGAGATGACTGATGCTGCACTGGTCGTTATTTCAGGGGTGTGGAATGTCGCAGAGATCCTGATCAACTTCGGACCCACGCTGGACTACCAGACCGCGGGTACGAACCTCAGGGAGCTGGTTGTCCAGTATTTCTCGGAGAACTCACAAGACCTTGTGAACAGGGGGTATGAGCCCCAAGTTCCCGTTGGACAGATCGACGAGGTCGAGAGGGAAGACCGATATCAGGAGATGTTGAAGAACGCTCCGAGAACCGCGAACTACGTGACAGACGAGGGTGTAGAAATCCCGCTCGAGACGGCAGTCAAGGAGAATATGATCGACGAGAACGAGTACGGAATTCTCCTCAGCGGTGATCCAGCAGATGACCTTGTGGTTGCAACCCTCCCCACGAAGTCGGGTATAGAAGGTGCTGCTGGCGATGTGATCGACATCCTCCTCAAGATCCTTGTCGAGGCGACCAATGTGGGAGTGATTAAGATATCCCCAGAGGTTGCAGAGCAGATCAAGACGATCATGAACTACATCCCTGCATTGCTTGGGATAATCGAGGATCCGAGCGTGGAGAACATCCTCTCAACCGCATTCACCATCCTCGCGAAGAGGTTCCCTGGAATTGCAGAGTATGAGAAGTACGTGAATATCGCGATCGAGGGCTACAAGGCACTCAGAGGTGACACCTCTGAGATTGTTGCCTTCGCCCTGAAGATGGTGAAGGAGTTCTTCCCCGAGAACTCTTCGGTCGTGTTCTACGCTGAGAAGTTGCTGAATGATAACCTCGTCAAGTTGGTCAACAAGATCAAGGAGGGCGAGGATACCTTCAAAGCCATCACGTCGTGGCTCACGGACATCCTGACGGACGGACTAATTGACGAACCTCTGAAAAAGATGCTAGGGACTACCTACGCGAAACTTGCAGAGCACGCGGCCACTCTCGTCAGAGTGATCAAATCCGCAATCGAATTCTACCAGAAGCAGGACACCAAGACATTTATTTTAGAGACCCTTCCAAAACTCTTTGCAGAGCTTAAGCCATTCATTGACGCAGTCAGGGAGATGTACAACTTTACCCAGAAGACAACCATGAACAGCATGGGCTCTGATGGAGGATCAGGAGATGTATACTCAACTGGTATACTTGATGACATCGAGTCGTGGAAGAAGAAGATACAGCCGCTCATTGAGATAGGTAAGATCGGATACTGGATCGGAAGCAAGATCGGTGCCATCAAGGACTCGAAGGACTTCCTCGAAAAATTCCCACTAAATGAGGTGGTCGACAAGTTCTTCGAAGCGGTGTATATCGCCACGGGTAACAACTACCCAGATATTTCCACAAAGGTCAAACAATACGGGGACCTGCTGAAGAGTGCGCTCAACGGCACCTTGATCTCCACCGTTGCCAACAACACCATCGACGACATCGTCGACGACCTTCCAAGCCTGACGCCTGCTGTCAAGGATTACGTGAAGAGAGTGTTCAAGTACATGGTCGCGAGGCTGTTCCAAGGAGAGACCGACCTGAAGCGAATATCGAGAGATACCTTAGACAAATTCCTGATAGAGGGCATTCTCCTCTTCCTCAACGAGTATGAGGATGAGATCAAGGAGATTGTCGGCACCATCGCTAACTACCTAATATCGGGGCTAATGTCGGTCACTGCAGCTGTCAAGAAGAACGTTGCTCTGGCAGAGCTGGTCATCGACTCAATAGGGAAGAAAGCGGGGGAGATCCTGCAAGAGGTAAAGCAGAAAGCCCTGAGCTACATAAAGTCGGGAGTGGACGTCATCATCTCCTACATCCCAGACTCCATCCTGAACTCCACTCTTCTGACTAAGATCAAGGGCTACGTGGAAAGGATCCCGAACTTCATCCTCAGCTTCATCTCAGCATCGACTGACTCCGACTCATCGTGGACGACCATCATGAGGGAGTTGGGAATGATATCCATACAGGCTCTGCTCGACAACATCGTGGACAAGCTGCAACAGCAGGGGATCACCGATGTACCGTATGATCTCTTCCTGCAGATGGCCCAGTCGATGTTCAATGGATTGCTCGACAATAACTTCGACCTGTCAAGTCTCCCCTCTATGGACGAGTTGATAGACCAAGTTCTCGAGTATATCCAAGCTAACCTCGCCTCCGTCCTACCTGCAGAATTAGTGAACAACGCCAAAGTTATCCTTACTGTCCTTTCAGATCTGAATTCCTTCTTTGAGGACGGCCTAAATTGGATCGCCAGGGAGCTCAAGAAATGGGTTGCAAGTAAGATCGTCGGTATCATGGACACATTGCTCCAGAAACTTAACGATCTCTTCGACCAGTACAAGTTCTTCGAGTTCTCTGGTGTCCTTCCTGTTGGTCTGGGACCGTTCACCCTCTTTGAGTTCACCTATGGGATCTCGCTTTCTGCGAACATAGATATCGACGGTGAGGGACTGAAGGAATTTATCATGTCACTTGTCTTTGAGGGCAACTCTGCCCTTGAGTCGACAGATCTGGGAGGGATCATGAAGAAGATCTTCTCCTTCCTTTCGATATCGCCAGTCCTCGCTGGATCCCTCGGAGTCCGGCAATTGGACACCTCCGAGGGCGGATTGCTCGCGGTACTGCTTGAGATACTCGGAGTCACTCTGACCTTCGAGGGGAACGCATTCTTCAAGCTCCAGCTCTTTGATTTGGGGCCGAACGGTTTCGACTCCAAGAACTTCTTCAAGCTGCTTGCGTGGGGACTGTCAATCACCATAACGTTATCGAGGAGGATAACCATCCTCGACCTCTTCACGGGAGGTGTCGGAGGAGGCTTCATCGGTAAGGTCGCCAAGTACCTAAGACTCGATGTCATCAACATAGACATCAGGTTCAGTATCACCCTGTTCATAGAGAAACGGGCGGAGACACCGACCACCGCAGCTAGCGGGGTTGCGATCCTGTCGTTCCTCATAGAAGCCATGCTCAATATTAGTCTGGGTGTGGACTTTGGACTGGCAGGTGCGAAGATTACCATAACTGTTGGGATCAGGATGACCCTGACATTCACGCAGGAGCTCCTGAATAGATCACAGCCATTGAGGATCATATTCAACTTGATCCTCATCGCCAAGATCAAACTCAAGGTCAAGTTCCTGTTCAAGTCAAAGTCTTGGAGTTGGGACTATTCCAAGGTCCTTTACAGCAAGGACCTGAGCCCCAAGTCCAGAAAAGACGTGAACGCCAATGGAGGAATGGGATATGACGCAGACTTCGATGGTATTCCAGACGAGTACGAGCGTTCATATCCAGGGTTAAACGTGGGATTCAATTCCCAGAATAGCCTCCTGGCGTTGCAAGGTATGGATATCACCACCAACGCGGTGGGATCCTCGACCGACACCGATGGAGACGGTCTTGAGGACAAGTTGGAGCTGAAATACACCAAGACGGATCCAACTATACCTGACTCCGACGGAGATGGTCTCACCGACTTCGAGGAGGTTAAGCTCTTCTTCTCCAACCCATTGGAGCAGGACTCGGACTTCGACGGTATCAACGACTATGATGAAGCAAAGGTCTATGGTACCAGCCCGCTGAACTCAGATACAGATACTGATGGTTTGACAGACTACTTCGAGATCACCTTCTCGTGGGACGTCTCCAACATCACTCAGACCGTATTCGACGTCAACATAGGTGGAGTTCTCTACGACAACAAGACGGATCCACTGAATCCTGACACAGATGGAGATTTGCTCCTTGACGGACAGGAGGGCAAGTTCGGACCATACTACGGAGGACTTCAGTCCGTTGACCCCTACTTCGAGAGTACAGATCTCGTCTGGAACAATGGGTATACGCATCCTTTGGACAACGACACGGACGACGACTCCTACCTGCAGTCGTGGAACGGTTCGGTCCTCCCATCAAGAACCTATCTCGGAGATCTCCGGGACGGAGTTGAGGTGAGGGGAATCACAGCCACGGTCAGGGAGAACGGAGACTATGTCACACGTGTCTTTTACACAGACCCCACAAGAGCCGACTCAGACAGGGACACAGGTCCAGGTGGCGACGGTGTGGTCATGGAGAGTGACGGTTACGAGCTCTTCCCGCGCTTTGCCAATGAGGAGCCGACAGATCCACTCAGTGGTGACCTCGACAACGACGGTCTCCTCGACACCCTTGAGGACAGTATTGGAACTGACATCTTTGAGGTGGACACGGACGGTGACAAGCTCAACGACAAGCTTGAGTACCTCCTCAAGTCCGACCCACTCTCGGTGGATACGGACGGCGACAAGCTAGAGGATGGGGATGAGTACTTCACGCTGAAGACAAACCTCCTGTCATCCGACACAGATTTCGACGGTATCACCGACTATGACGAGCTCTTTGTCTGGGGAACAAACCCCGGACTTGAGGATTCGGACGTGGACGGTTTCCTCGACGGATACGAGATTGAGAAGTTGGGAACATCACCGAGTGACACAAGCGGAGACGCTGATGGAGACGGTCTCACCGACTTCGATGAGCTCTTCATCTACGGCACTGACCCGAGCAATTCGGACACAGACGGGGACATGCTCTCGGACTACGACGAGATTTACACCTATTCAACGAATCCGCTCGATACAGACAGTGACGGAGACAGTGTGCTTTACTTAGACAGCACTGGAAACCCAGTCATGCTCCTCGGAGACTACGAGGAGGTCATGGTGACTGGAACAAACCCTGCTCTGAGTGACTCTGATTCCGACGGCATATCCGATGCGATCGAGCTCTACCTCGCTAAGGGCATCGACACACCTGCAATCCCACTGAATCCGAACAGTGCAGACACCGATGGTGACGGTCTGAGGGACGGAAGTGAGATCACGGTCACATCGAGAGTGAGTGGGAACACGATCATCTACGAAATCGAGAACCCACTGAATTCAAGCGCGGTTCTGAGCGACACGGACTCTGACGGAGTGAGCGATCTCAAGGAGGTAGACAATGCCATGAGACCAGACTACTGGGACACAGACGGCGACTTCCTACCAGACTACGAGGAGCTAGAAGTCTACAATACAAGCCCAACAGACCCTGACTCCGATGATGACGGCATCATCGATTCCTTGGAGTTGGTGAAGAAGAAGGATGGAACGATTCTGCACCACCCAGGTGTGGACTTCGAAGCTATTCGGCAATCAGGTATCGCGGACCTCAAGGTGGATACCTCCGTCGCCCCGTCGAACTTCAAGCTCCTGAGCACCTACGAGGTGAAGTACTACAACACCTATTCGTGGGACGATGACACGGACGACGACATGCTCCCGGACGTCACCGAGCTGATCTTCTACCAGCCCAACTTCCCCAACTTCACCCCTGAAGTTGGAGGGCAGGACACCAACGGTAACGGCATCATCGACGGTCTGGATCTCGACCTCGACAACGATGGTCTTGAGGATGGTGCGGAGTTCTACGATGACTTCGCGACTGTCACCGTCAATGACTGGGCAATATTCGACCCAGATGTAGACCGAGACACCGTGATGGATGGCTTTGAGGAGTACTACTACAACACCAAGGCAAACGAGACAGACACCGACGGTGACACCTACTCCGACGGGTTCGAGATCATAGTCGGATCAGACCCTCTGACACCGACCAGTGCCTCGGAGATGCAGCAGATCCTTGACGCTCTGAGGAGCCCTGTTAGGGTCATCTCACCTAAGAACGGCTACGAATTCGAGAACAGCACAGTTCCCGTACCGATCGTGGCATTCTCCATTGCAGAGATGCAGTACATGGAGTACCAGTACCGTGAGTACACAACGACCGATTGGAGCAGCCCTGTAAGGCTGGCACTGGACACTGAGACCTCACCCAACTTGTGGTGGGGAAGTAGCAGGACGTTCGACGACGGAATCTACGAGTTCAGAGCGAGGGGTATGACCATGGATGGGAACATCTTCTCCAACACCATCATCTTCTCGGTGAACCGAACCATAGCTTCCTCACTAGCTCAACAGTATGAGTTCGGAGGATCGGTGATAGGGATCATCGGAACTGTAGGTGTGGCAGGTGCTGCGGCCCTGGTGCTACTCAGGAGGAAGAACGCATGAACACAGATAAGAACCCCATGCAAGTGCTCGGAGTCACTGGAATAGCAGTGGCTCTGGGAATAATCATGCTTCTTGTCACCTCCTCAGCGTATGCGAGGGTAACGCCAGTGTCATCACCGGATACGGTGCGGACAGCTGGAGCTGGAACCATTGTGAACAATGGAGGAACTAGCACCCTTTCAATCTCTGTTGCGGACAAGAGCAGTGAAGACATCCTTCTCCAATCCATGGAGGATGACGAGAGTAATGGAAACAACAAGTACCGAGACCGTAATCTCATGACCATGAGTGATGACGGTTCATATCTAGCTGTTGCTTCTTCCGACCCAGATCATGTTGACACAGTCATAAGGATCTTCCAGTGGAACTCTGCAACTTCCAAGTACGAGTTCATGGATGGAATCGACAAGTACGATGTGAAAAAGAAGATTGTGGATATGGCTTTCGATGACCTCGACAATGACGGTCTCGTTGAGCTAATCACTGGATCTTCTGAGGGTGACCTGTATTCCTTCGAGGAGACTGGTGACTCGTTCGAGAAGATATGGCAATCTGATAAGAACATCAAGCCCAAAGGTTTCGAGATCTATGATGTGGACAACAATGGCTCGAAGGAGATTGTCGTCACAGTTGGTGAGAAGGGCATCTCTGTTCTTGGATCGACAACCCCTGATTTCTACTCCTCGGTCTACGAGAGGTGGAATTCGAGAGAGCAAAGCGTCAAGGCCGAAGCGGTGACCGTTGGAGATTTCAACGGAGACCAAGTCACAGACTTCCTTGTCAGCTTCGACAATGGCACTGTCGCCATGTACGAATTGACCAATGCGCAGTGCTCCGATGGGAAGAAGGACTCCGACGATGACTACGAGGAATCAAGTAGTAAGGATGAAGACAAGGATGAAGACAAGGATGACGACAAGGGCAAAGGAAAGGATAAGGACAAAGGACCTTCAACCTCTTTTGACCTATGCTTCAAACCATCGTGGAAGCAGTGGATCACAGAGAAGAAGGAGGATATGGCATTTGAGCAGAGCGACATTGACTCTGATGGTATTCCAGAAATTGCGATCAACGTGCTCGGTGAGAATGTCTTCCTCCTCAACACACGTGGTCAACAGTTCTTCCTCGACAAGCTGACCTACTCCACCCAACTCTGGGAGCAGTCAGGTGCTTACCCGATTGACATGTTTGCAGATACTGTTCTCATGGCCAACAATGTGACCTTTGACGGCATCGCAGACCTTCCTGAGCCCATGGACTGGTTCAACCCATTGAACGTCATCTCACCATACACGAGTGGTATGGAGAGGGACTTCATGGATCACTTCAGCTCGTTCAATAGCACGGGAGCTAGCGCAGTTATAGACTGGGGTGAGTATGAGGAAATCACCGGAGGTGCAAATTCCGACGCGGATCTTCTCATCCACCTGAACTCACCGTTCACGGGTAATCTCTCAGCTCTACGACTGTCTCTAAGTGACGAGGATTACGAGTTCTCTGATGACGATCATGACGATGATGACGACTACCCAGAAGTTGACGACGAAGGCGATGACGATGAAGACGATGACGACGACTATGAGAGCGACAGTGAAAGTGACGAGGATGAATATCTGGTTATATCCTCGGAAGACATGTGGTTGTCTGAAGACAATATGACGATATTCGTCAACATTGACACCCTGAAGGACGAGGAGCATGCACATAACCTCCACGACGACCCCATGGCAAGCTACAGGTACATGAAACTTGATGTTGCAGTGGGAACTTCGCTTGAGGTGCTCTACTGGGAAGCAGTGAGGATCAACCTACCATTGGACAATGTAAGGAGCATGCTCTTCAACGAGATCAAGGTCTCCGAAGATGGTGGAGCAACCAAGGACGTCCTGACGGTCAGTACATCATCTGGGAAGCTGATTACCTTCCAGTACGAGGACAACCAGATGAGACCCAGCGTAGTGCAGATCGCCGATTCCTACCAAGATCAGGGATTCACCCTGAAGGACGGGGGAGCTTGGGCGATGCTTTCAAACCCCAATTTCAATGCGAGGGTGAACACGTGGATCAATCCCGTGGCATCGTCTGCACTGGATAGCTTGGATCTCAGGAGGATCAGGCAAGTAACTCTGGGAGACGACGTCGTGCCATTCGGTTCCAATGCTAATGACGACGCAGAGAACAATCTCTACATAGTTGGTAGGAACGCAGAGATCAGGGTGCTTCTTGATCCGAGCATGTCCGTGGACACCAAACTTTCTTCAGATCTGTTCGCGGGTATGACCAAGTATTACATGGATCTTGGCCTGAAGGATATCCGAATCACGGTGTTCGATTTTATGGACACCACCGCTCCAGAGGTCTTCGTCACATCTAACAGCAAGTCATTGGACATCTGGAAGTACACTGGCACGACCTATGAGTTCTACAACTCGATCGCGTATTCCACTCTCGATCCCTCGAACAACATAACCGATGCAGTGCTTAACTACAATGCACCCATGGAGATCACTTCTGGTGACTTCGATGCGGACGGTATGAAGGATATAGTCCTGAGTGATAGCCAGAGCTTCTTCTTCCTCAAGCACGAGCTTGTAAACGGGAGCAACGCGCTTACATATGTCCCACACTTCTTCGACGGGGCGGAGTTGGCTGCTAGGTCGATCGGATACCACGAATTCCAGAAGAGGATGATCAGTCTACAGGGCTTTGACTATGACTCCGATGGTGATGCAGATCTCCTGAGTAGCTTCTACGGAAGACCCGGACTCACGTTCCTCGAGAACCAGCAAGAGGACGAATTCGGAGCATGGACGGAGAAGAGGTCATACGTCAATAACCACCCTGTGGGCACCACCTTCACCAACGAGGACATCGATTTCGGTGTGGTATGGGAAGGCAAGAAGGACGGACAGAAGGTCGACGAACCAGTCCTTTTCGGGATCAATCACAGGAGGCAGGCATCCCTGTACTCACCGTCATACGACGGACAACAGGGGCTCCTCATCGCTGATGGATACCACCTCAAGACCCTGACCACCAACTTCGTCTCCTCAAACTCCTACGACAACTGGGGATACCAGTACTTCGAGGAGACCTCACTGGAGCTGGATTTTGACAAGCACGAATATGACTGTGAGTGTCGATCCGAATTCTACCTCCTCGAAGAGATCAAAATCAGAGGAGGTGACTCCGATGGTGACGGCATCATGGATGGTCTGGAGGGCTTCTCGAGGCTCAACGGGCTCAAGACGGACATCAGCAATTTCGATACGGATGGCGATGGACTCTCGGATAAGTTCGAGATTGAAAACGGACTAAATCCAAGATCAGACGACACGGACTCGGATCTGATCCCAGATGCCTTCGACCATCTAGATCATGATGACGATCATGATGACGACGAAGGTGATGACGGTCACGATGACGACGACGAAGATCACCTCTTTGGGGAGTTCTACCACCACAGGCACAGTGACTCGGACGATTGTGAGGTGAATGAGTCATCGGCAGTTATTGTTGAGTCCTCTGGCGAAGAGGACGTGGATGCCGAGGACGATCAATCGACGACGAGTGCCACTGGATCAAGTGCAGATCCAGAGGAAGTCGATCAAACTACCGAGAGCAGCACCGAAGTCCAAGAGGAACTCGTACAAGACCCGATCAGGGAAGGGGATAAGGAGGAAGTTCTTCAGCCCCTGACCGTGGACGAGGTCAAGGAGGAGGTCGTGGAGACAGAATTCGTGGATGTACTAGAGGCGATCATCGAGGTGGAGCCCGAGTTCACATTGGGCGACATTAGTGTCCTTCCTGCGAGCGCACCGGTTAAGAGCCAAGGTGTTAACTTCTGGACATACATTCTCCCCAATCTGGTCCTCGTATCCATCTTAAAAAAGAAACGATCCTACTAGACATCAACCCCGTTGAATACATAGTTTAACCCCCTATACCTTCAAAAGGCACGAATGTGCCCATAGTGGAGACTTTGTGCTCTCAGTGATTCAAGTCAGTTAGATGGGAGACCCTTAATTTCATCTACCTTTTGGGTGTCAATATCCGATCCCTCGGGGAGCTCCACACTCTCTGTGTATTGAAGTCTCCCGTGAATGACGACGTTGTCTCCGATGGTCACGACCCTACCCTTTACCTCCCCGAAGACCTCCGTATTCTCGAGGTAGACATTGTCGCCAACTACGTCCCCTCTCACAGAGAGCATATGCAGTCTCTTCCTCCTCAGGAGCCTTCTAAAAACTGCCTTAAGGTACTCCAAGGTTAATTTACTGTCGGATGTCTGCCACACACCAGACGGTAACTGTGGGTACTTGTTAATTAGTTCTTTGTCAGGGTTGTTCGCAACTACCACGTTCTCAGCTAATATTCCACCAACTTCGCCACCCCTACCTACGAAAAGGTTGCGAGCCCGGACCATCTTATCGACAAGGAGTTCTCTCTGGGAGGAGAATGTTCCGAGAACCACCAGCTCACTCGCCCTCAACTTTGCCACTGCCCTGACCTCCCCGTCTGAAATCAGCTTTTTGTTGACACTTGTCCTTCCTACAAGAGTCAACTTGCCTGACGAGATCAGGTTCTCTGACACAAGGATGCTCCCAGTTATTGTAGAGTCATTGACGAATACAATGTTCTTGTCAACCATTATAGATCCAGTGACCCTCGCGCTATTTCGAACGGCGAGAAAGCCTGAGAATTTGGCAGATCCGGTTATGGATAGGTTCTCACATATCACCCCTTCATTGGCGAAGTAGCTCCCCACGACAGAGAGATTACCCTCGTAGTTGACATTGTCAACCATGCTGGCCCCCACAATTTTCAATGACTGCCTTCTCTTCATCCCCTGCACAATCTCATCAGGTATATTTTCGAGGATGAACTTGGAGAGTGAGCCCTCGTAGGAGTTCCCCGGAATGAAATTCGACGGTATGATAGACTTCGCAGGTTCTGAATCCATAGATAAGTAGAGGAAAGGGTGCATAAAAAGCTTCATCCAATCAGGGGTGTAACCAAGGTCTCCGCTAAACTTATATCCATCGTAGATATGAGGATACTGTGGCGTGGGACTCCAGTTTCAAAAATCTCCTAAAGCGATACTTAACAGGAGCTACAGTCATTACCGAGATGGAGGTTCCACAGGCAAATCTTAGGCTCGACTTTCTGGTCAGGCACGACAATGTACTCCAGTATCCATTCAACAACACAAAAGAGCACCTCGCAGGGGAGTTCAAGAGTGTAAGGGACAGGTTTAATGTCCACGAATTGCACAAGAGCATCGCAAAAGCTTACCTCTACAGTAGCAACGAGAAGGTTGACATAGAAAAAATAACACTGGTCTTTGTCCTTTCCAAATCGATACCAAAGAGGATTGAAGAACTGTACACCATCTCTGAGATCCAGAAGGGAATATATAGAGTCGTTCATAACTTGGATATCCAACTGATCTTACTCAATAAGATCGACTACGACGAAAGCAACTCATACCTCGGGATTTTTGCGAGGAGGGCAGTAAGGTGGAGGGCCATTAAAAGAGCACTAATTGAGAGAGAAAGATTTATTATCTCAGTGGCGTATTTTCTATACAAGGAGGAAGTGATTGAGGTGGCCCATGCTGAAAATATTGATGTAGACCCAATCTCTCTAAGCATTAGATCAGCAGTAGAGAGTATTGGAATTACAAGGGTCGTTGATGAAGTGGGACTTGATCGAGTTCTCGAGGAAGTCGGTCTCGACAGAGTCATCAAGGAAATTGGTCTTGACAAGGTCATCAAGGAAATTAGCCTTGACAAGGTCATCAAGGAAATTGGTCTTGACAAGGTCATCAAGGAAATTAGCCTTGACAAGGTCATCAAGGAAATCGGGCTCGAGAATCTTGTGGATAAACTCAGCGAGGAGAATAGAGAACGTCTCTTGAAGGTACTATCTGAGAAAATGAGGAGAAATTAAGACTACTACCAGATTATTCTAGATAGTTAATTATCCTATACTGGAGAGGGATGTTGGAGATTAGTACTTGATCTTTTCAAGGTATTTCGCACTCTGAGTCTCAAGGTAGAGGTTGTACATCTCGGAATACATACCTCCTTGTGCAAGTAACTCCTCGTGACTACCGACCTGAACGATCCTCCCGTGGTCGAGGACGATGATCTTGTCCGACTTTAGGATCGTGGTGAGCCTGTGTGCGATGCTGACGCTTGTCCGGCTGGAGAGGAGGGTCTCAATAGCGTCTTGGATCTTCGTCTCGGTGTATAGATCGACCGCAGCGGTAGCCTCGTCGAGCACGATCACCCTTGGATCACTGAGGACTGCACGGGCGAAGCTGATCATCTGTTTCTGGCCTGCAGAGAGGTTCTTCCCATTCTCCTCTACCCTGCTATCCAACCCCTCGGGGAGGAGCTCGATGAACTCTCGTGCCTGCACCATGTCCAGAACTTCCCACATACGTGCATCGTCTGCCTCTGGGTTAGCGATCAACAGGTTCTCACGAATTGTCCCCTTGAAGAGGAGGACGCGCTGTGAGACCAGTCCGACGGCCCTTCGCAGGGAGCAGAGATCGTACTCCTTGATGTCGTGCCCATCGACCGTTATGCTGCCGTCACTGACCTCATAGAACCTCACAAGAAGTGAGGCGATTGTGCTCTTCCCCGCTCCCGTGTGTCCTACCAGTGCCACCCGCTCGCCCGGACTGATTGAGAAATTGATGTTACTCAAGACCAAGTTCTCACCGTCATAGGAAAAGTCCACGTCCCTGAAGACGATCTCACCGCAGATACCGTCTGCGGGAAGAGTGCTACCGTCGTCCTCTCTTAGATCCATGTCCTCCGAAACCCTGGCGATCCTTTCGAGCGACGCGGAGGCAACCTGAAAGCTGTTGTACTTATTGGCCAGATTGATCAGTGGCCAGTAGAAGTAACCGAGCAGAACGATGAACATGATGAAGTTGACAAGCGGTAGCCCATTCGATATCTGCCAGATGCCCACAGCGATTATGATCAGGCGGAGAGCATGCTGCATCAGGTCAGTCATGGGCCAGAAGAGGAAGATGGCCAGTCCTCGCTTGACTGATGCACGATATGTGGCCTCATTGATCTCCCTGAAACGGTTGAGGTTTTCCTCCTCGCGATTGAATGCCTTGCTTATAGCGATCTTGCTCATGATGTCGGAGAATCTGGCATTGACCTCACCGAACCTGTGTCTCCAGATAGAAGACTCCCTCCGCTCCCACCTGCTCATGAGGATTGAGATCACCATGACCACGGGAATGAAGAGGAGGAAGAACAGACCAAGGATTGGAGAGAGGTAGAGGAAGAAGGCGATCGTCAGAAGCACCCGGAGCAAATCTGTGATGAAACTGGCCATACTCATCCCGAGCTCGGATAGCTCCTTGGTGTCGTTGACCACCCTGCTGGTCAGTTCCCCTGACTTCTGGACATCGAAGAACGGGATCTTGTTTTCGAGGATGTTGGAAAAGGTGCTGTCCCGGATCTCCTTGACCACACGGGCGTTGAGCCTAGTGACATTCACCATCTGGAAGACCCTCGCCAACCAGCTAAGAGCATTGAAGACGATGTATCCGAGGATGTAGGGCAGGAGTGGATCCCCGGTCTCCACGGCGTTCAGCAGGAAGTTCAACATCACTGGCCCGAGGATGGAGAGGACGACATTGAGAAGCAGAGCAACCGAGGCTACGGCGAATAATCCCAGATGGTTGGAGATGTACCCCCATGCCATACCGAGTAGGTACCTGTCCGAGAACTTTCTGCCCATCAGCTCATCTCCAATGGCGGTAGCTCGAAGTGCTTCTCAAAGAGCTTCCTGTACTCGATATTCCGGACGATCAGCTCCTCGTGGGTTCCGAACCCTACGACTCTCCCCCTGTCCAGCATGAGGATCCGATCTGCTTTAGCGATGATCGCCAGCCGATGTGTGGTGATTATGGTTGTCCTTGTGCTCAATATATCGGATATTGCCTCTTGGATCTGTAACTCGGTCTTAGCATCGAGGGCTGAGGCACCATCGTCGATGATCAGGACCTCGGGGTTCACGATTATCGCCCGAGCGATCGCCACTCTCTGCGCCTGCCCTCCCGACAACCGTACACCATTGTCCCCGATCATTGTCTCATAGCCTTCGGAGAACTCGGAGATGAACTCGTGGGCATGAGCGATCTTAGCCGCCTCGATCACCTCCGAGAGGGGGGTGTCCGGTCTTGCGAACCTGATGTTCTCCAAGATGCTGTCGTTGAAGAGGTGGACATCCTGCTCCACTGTCGCTATACTCCTCCTCAACGAGCTATTCTCGAAACGCGACAATGGGATACCACCCAATCTGATCTCCCCAGAGGTGGGAGTGTACAATCTCTGTATGAGCTTAGTCAGCGTGGACTTTCCAGATCCTGGACTCCCGATGATTGCAAGGGTCTCGGAGTCCTCGATGGTGAAGGTAAGTTCCTTGAGCACGTCAATGTTAGACCCAGGGTACCTAAATGAGACGTCGGAGAATTCGATCCGTGCGCTCATCCCCTCGAACATAACATCCCCGTTCACTATGTAGTGAGGGTCCTCGTCGTTCATGAACTCGTGTAGCCTGCGGGTGGCGGTGAGTGACTGGATAGAGATGAAGGACACCCAGTTGAGCTCCTCTCCCATACCCACGACAACCGCTGTTGTCGTCAGGAGAAGGACGAAGCGGTCAATACTCAGGGCTCCGGAGGTGATCATCGTGGATGCATATCCGATCAGCATAAGGACGAAGAGCCTGAGGATGATATCGGGGTAGAACCATGCACCGACCTCACCCTCCCTCTCCTTCACCGCAGTCTGTGCTGCCGTTGCCTTAGCAAATTTCCTCTTCATTCTCCCGAGAGACACGTACGCCTTCAAATCACGGATACCGTTGAAGCTGTCGGAGGCTATGCTACTCACGTCCACAAGTGTCTCAAGAGAGAGCGTACTCAATGGAGCGACCCTCTTAGCGTAACTGATCGTGAGGACGATGTAGAGGAGGAAGACGAGGAGCATCGCGTACGCGAATAGGGGCTCAACACCGTAGACGACGTAGAAGCCAACACCCCAAACCGTCATCGTGCCCAAGATCATCCTGATCCCAGGTGACAGACCGTAGTTCACCGCCCGGGTGTCGTTCGTCGCTCTCGACATGATCTCACCGACGTCCTTCCCGTCGTGGTAGGTCAAGCTCCTATCCTGCAGCGTCTCGAAGAGGTCGTAGGTCATGTCCGTCGTTATCCGGTGGGCGATGACCTCGTTGAGGAAGCTGGAACCGAAGAAGAGACCCACCTGCACGATGATTAGGGGGAAGAACACGACGTAGATCCCCCAGATCTGATCCCACCCACCACCACTCTGCAGAACCGCTATGATGTCCGCAGATATGAAGAGGGCGTACATGTAGAATACAGGTTCCACAATGGCTGTGACCAAGATTAGAGCAGATGTGACCGGTCTACGTGTGACATATGACAGCAGCCACCCATACGGTGAATTCATCTTCCTGAAGACATCCCCATAGGTCTTAAAGCTTCCCGATCAGGTAACTTCCTGAGTCACAAGTATCATCCGTTTGGAGAGGAGACGTAGAAAGTGCCCCATGTACTGCAGATCGTCCCTGTGATCTATGTAGTAGACCAGGTGGTGATCAGTCCAGAGATCGGAGATCTCTTCCTCGTTCCTTAGGATAAACCTTCCTTCTCCCGACCTCCTTTCGAGGTAAGAGACGGCCGCGTCGGAGAGCTCACCGTCAAGGGCGAGGAATGTGTAGAGCCTCGAGCCCTTGATCTTCTGGTAGCCAAGGAGCTCAAGGACATCACGGTCACGTACCTCACGGGATGTCCGCATTCTGTCACGGACGTACTTGGTGATTCCCAGAAGCTTGGTGCAGTCGTAGGTATCCCATATCCGACTGAGTTTGCTAATCGACCAGTCAGCATCCTTGATGTAAGCGGAGTGTCCCCTCACGAGCAGTACGTCCAACCCCTCGCTCTGGAAATAGCCCACCTGATCCTCAGCGTCCTTTCTCGACACCTGAACAGTGTAGATCATCTTCTCTAGTTTCTCTCTCGACACGTCAAGGGACTGCACCCAGTGGTCAAGCCTGTCGTACTCGGCGTCGACAATTATCCTCACGTCTGCTTCGAGCAAAGTGAGCAGTAGTTCTTCAGTGATTACGGATAGTTTGATAGCAAAGTGGAAGGTATTCACCTGTCATAATTTCACCTCATGGATCCACAGCGTCAGCTCATCCAGTACAAGATAGTGAGCACTCAAGGAGTGATAAATCTCAGTAGAGTGGAA
>WAMJ01000187.1 GCA_015522385.1 Candidatus Heimdallarchaeota archaeon | reverse complement strand
TCAATTTCATCGGCGGTGCGAACAACATCGAGTCGGACATCGAGCATGATTACAAGCATCTGCGGAAGGAACAGCACGATGTTCCTCCGTTGTGGTTCCTTGAATTTCCCGTTCTCCTTCACCATGACGAACGCTACCTTAAGATCAGGGTAAATAATATGGTCAGCTCCTATGATGGGGCTAACCTGAACTACATGACCTTCCCGGTCAACAAGCTCACCCCTAACCCACCTGTTAAGCGGATCAAGATCAAGATTGATATGCCGTGGCAGCAGAGTTACGAATTCGACCACATCTTCGAGCCAAATAGTGAGCGGGAGTATGAAGCGACACAGAAGAACCCGCACAGTACGTGGCTGACGGATGTGTACAGTATCGACATCGGAGACCATCCACAGGGCGAGGACAACATCACTGTGAACTACATTGTGAAGCTCTACTTCGAGGATGAGCGAAAAGAGGAGGCAGATGTCGTGACAACCAGTAAGAGCCATACGCTCCCAGTAGTGAGGAAGAATAGGTTCCAAGTCATGCAGAAGTACAAGAACCAGCATGCCAATGCTTTGGCTGTTATCCTTGTCGTATGGAGTATCCTCTCCACAGCTATCGGATATGTGGGGCAAGCCACTGAATTTTTACAGAAGAATGCAGGATCGTTCGATCCATCGACGCTCACCTATGCCTTCATTGGTGGGCTGGTGACCCTTGGCTTACTCCTTACCTTCTTCATCTTCAAACGTATCAACAAGGAAGTGCTGGAGGACAGGGTGTATCTGATAAAAGAGCAGTTGTGACCCTCAGGGATTAAATGCACCTCTAACTCCTAACCTCCTACTATTTACACATCATTAATCTACACTCCATAAAAACATTCAATCAATTATGACTCTGCAATTGAGATAAGGCATGAAGCCTTATCTATCCTAAAAGACTACAATACCCTACTTGAGAATTCATGGTTGATCCAGCTATTGCATATTCAGCGTTCGAAAGTCCTACAGTAGTCTATCCTGACAGAGTTCATGATTGTGTCTAGGATATCCTGATCATGTGAATTGAGCTCCTCACTTTTTTCTATCTTCTCTTCAACCATGTGGATAATCTCCTCGCAATCGGGACATGAAATCTTGTCCAGCTCTGTCGTCAGGAGATCCCCTCGGCCACAGAGCGGGTCTTCACCAAGTCTGAAGTGCACAAATGACATCTCGCTGTCTTAGATCTAAACCTTGCGATCTTTATTCTTAGTATCATCTACTGGGATCAGTAATCATTTCAATCACCTAAATAATCACGATCTATGAACGTCCACGATCGAATGAGGAAGGAACTACAGAAGGGGCACATATTCCAAAAAGCCCTTGCTCACGCTCTAGAGTACCTCGAAGAACTTCCGGACCGTGAGGTCTTTCCGAGTTCTGCTCACCTGACCCTATTGAATGAATTTGATGAGGAGCTCCCCGAGGATGGTGGTAGTGGTGAGGCAATACTTGAGAAACTCCACGAATATGGCAGTCCAAACACTGTGGCACAGGGTGGGGGGAGATACTACGGATTCGTCAATGGGGGAATTGTTCCCGCAGCCCTTGCTGCCCGTATTCTCACTGACTTTTGGGATCAGAATGCAGGATTGTACCTGACCTCTCCCATAGCCTCCAAGCTGGAGGAAGTGACCGAGCGTTGGATGGTGGAACTTCTCGGTCTGCCAAAGGGATCGGTGATGGGGCTGGTCACTGGTACCACAACTGCCACGATGCTGGGCATAGCCTCTGCACGATACGATATTCTTCGCAGACAGGGGTGGGACGTCAACTCCAAGGGACTATTTGGGGCTCCTGCCATTAGGGTCGTCATAAGTGAGGGGGCACACAGCTCGGTGATCAGAGCTCTCATTTTCCTAGGACTCGGGTCGGATAACATAGAGTTGGTACCAGCGGATAGTCAGGGACGACTTGATCCGACTAGGCTCCCTCCCCTCGACAGCAATACCCTCCTCATCCTGCAAGCGGGAAATGTGAATACCGGAGCCTTCGATGACTTCCAGAACCTGTGTGACACTGCCAACAGAGCAGGAGCTTGGGTACACATTGACGGGGCTTTCGGTCTCTGGGGTGCTGCTTCCAGCCGGAAGCATCTGACTGCTGGTATTGAGAAAGCTGATTCATGGTCAGTAGACGGGCACAAGACCCTTAACACACCGTACGATCTAGGGATTGTGCTCTGCAGGAATCAAGGGTCTTTGGTGTCGGCTCTAGAGACCTCTGGTGCTTACCTCCATCTCGGTGAGAAGAGGGATGGTATGCGGTTGGTGGCAGAGATGTCTAGGCGAGCTCGGTCTATCGATCTCTGGTCAACTCTGCGGTTCCTCGGGAGGAGGGGTGTGGCTGAGTTGGTTGACGAACTCTGCAATCTGGCAGAATATATGGCCTCTCTCCTTACAGAAAATGGATTCGAAGTGCTCAATGAGGTTGTCTTCAATCAGGTTCTCTTCATTTCCGATACTGAGGAGAGCACTCGACAACTTCTTGAGAGGGTTCAACAGTCAGGAAAGCTCTGGTTCGGAAGCACTGTGTGGAAGGCGAAATATGCCATCAGGGTAAGTGTCTGCTCATGGTACACGAATAGGGAGGATATTGAGAGATCGGTCGAGGTGATTAAGGCCCTCAGATGAAGTCCCTATTGATCACGTTGGCCACCCTCTCCAGATAGTCCTTGATGTCCTTCTCACTCTTCTGCCTGACGAATTCGGGATTCCTTCCGAGGATCATTGACCACCGGGATGCAGTTTCCTCAAACTCTGAGTACTGCCTCTCCATGATTGAGAGAAGGTTCAGGTTGCCCATAGTAGAGGCTTTTCTGACTACTTCATTGACGCTGATAAGAGCGTTGTCAACATCGCCATGAACCAGTTGGAGCATCGCCGAGAACATCGTTGTATTGAGCAGGAGATAGTCTGAATTCTGCTTTTGGGCGATATCCTGAAGGCGATCGATATAGCTTTTTATCTTGATATAGTTCTCAGGGTTGCGTTCGTACATCTCCAGATCTATCCTTATTGTAAGAATTGCAGTGAGGATCTGAACCTCAAGAAGGAACGAGGATATAAACTTATCGAGCATTGGCTCTAGCATGTTCAGGGCTCCAATTCTCTGAATTAAAGACTTAGTGGACATTATCAGACTTCTAATTAGTACCTTCTTGATCGGGATGTCTAGAATGTCATCAAATTCCATTAACCGGTCTATCTCTTCAGTACAGTCTTCGTGTCTCATGATTTTCACTCTACAGATTTCAAACAGGTTATCGAATGATTCATAGGGATTGGATAGCTCATCGAAGAGCTTTTGAGCTTTGTACAGATTGTACATTCCCTCACTGTAGTTCTGCAACGCTATTTCTACCTGTCCGAGTACCTTGTACGCTGTTGCAATGAAGTCCTTTCCAATCTCTTCTCCAAAACGTGCAATTGCCCTTTGAATATTACTTCTGGCATTATTCACCCATCCCAAATGAAACTCGACAATGGCTAGATTCATGTAGACTGTGGAACAAATCGGGTTACCGTTATAGATCTCCACTAGGGAAAGACACCCTTCCAATAGGTTCAATGCATCTTTTATCTCCCCCTCCTTGAAGTGGGTCATAGCAAGGTTGTTCATGGTCATGAGCTTTCCAAAATTATCTCCGATCTCCACTTTGAGTAGAAGTGACTGTTTGTACTTCTTTATTGCCTCTTTGAGTTCACCACGTAAGGTGAGATGGGCAGCCTCTAAATGGGCTAACCTCCCATCAAGGAACTTCAGATCCTCCTTGGATATTGTGGCTCTATCTATTTCTTGAATAATCTGAGAAAAATCATTGGAGTATTTTCCAATGTAGAAATCTAAGCTGCCTTTAATAAGATAGTAAAAGTACTTCATAGTGTTGGAAAGATCATCCTGGTCAATTGTGGTAAGTAGTTCCCGACCATTCTCGTACTTTCCAGTCCAAAGCAGAATAAAACTTTTGAAGATTGCGCGTGACTGTGGTTCCATTCCCTGCATAGCATCATAAGCCCCATCTAAGTCGTATCTTTCTACGCATTTTACGATGGGTGAATCCACGATCACAATTATACTTATATTTCACACTACTATTAAACTTGGTGGATAGGGGGTAGTCCATGTGCTTTTTAGCGAATCTATCCCCCAATCCAAAGACTGTTCATGCCTATGCACGAATGCATGGTTCTGAATTAATATATTCTAT
>WAMJ01000186.1 GCA_015522385.1 Candidatus Heimdallarchaeota archaeon | reverse complement strand
GATGAACTTCTGCTCGTCGACGATGAACCTCACGTGCTCGCCCCTCCCGACCACTTCTGCCGCCTCGTCCAGCACCTCTACCTCGAACACGAGTTTCCGACGATCCTGCCTGACGAGGGAGGCCCGGGCCACCACTCTCTTTCCCACACTGACGGCCTTCAGGTGGTCGATGCAGACCCTTGTTCCCACGGTCGTGTAGCCCTCGGGTAGGTAGTTAGCTGCCCATATCCCAGCTGTCTGCTCCATGAAGAGGATCATCGAGGGGGTGGAGAGCACCCTGACTGTCCCGGATCCTATGTGCGCTGCCGAGTTTTCCTCGGTCACCAGAAATTCCTTCTCATAACTCTCGTTGGGTAGTGAGATGTCCATAGTTCTTCCTGCAATACTGGAATTTTATCTCTATGTTCCTGATCTATGGCCAAATGTTATCAATTGAGGAGAGCTCAGATGTTCATGAAGATTCTGATTACTGGTGCATCTTCAGGCATAGGTCTTGCAGTGGCTAAGCGACTCCAAGGTAACACTATGGTCTTGACATCGAGGAATAAGAACAAGTTGGAGGACGTAGGTAGACAGATTACGGGAGATGTCCATACTGTTGCTGGCGATACCTCTTCCTCAGTCGATGTGGAGAGGGTGTTCAATGTCGCGATTGAGAAGATGGGTGAGGTTGATGTTGCCTTTCTTAACGCTGGAGTAGGTCATTTCGACAATGTTGAGAACCTCACCGAGGAGCAGTTTGACGCCCAGTTCTCCACCAATGTCAAGGGGGTTTTCCTCTGGCTGAAATTCCTCATACCTCACATGAGGAAAAGAGGGAAGGGGCAGATCATCGTCACCTCCTCCAACTTGGGGCTGGAGACTGCTGCTAGGTGTTCACTGTATGCGGGGAGTAAGCACGCGGTGCAAGCCATGGTCTCCAGTGTCAGGAAGGAACTACGTGGTTCAGGAGTGAAGTTGGCTACAGTCAATCCGGGTTCGGTCGACACCCCGTGGTTCGATGGCAAGGACGTAGATCGCGACGCCATGCTCAACGTGGAGGACGTTGTGGACTGTGTGCTTCTCCTCATCAATCAGGGGGAGAGCAGCGATATCGAGTTGATCAAGGTACTTCCGAGGGGAAGATGATGTGCGACAAAGGCTGTATTACAATTATAACTTATCTTAGGCGTCACGTTTAGAGATGAAGGTGATCTCAACACCACCCTTCCTAACGACTAAAACCGAACCTACTCTCGATGTATCCGATGAAATCATTGAAGGATCTATTGTTACTAATCGCCTCGTCTAACTCAAACTCCTCCAACATCGCAGAATAGTCCTCAATCAATGGTTCCCGCTCGAGTAATTCCTCAAGATTATCCTTGGTGAACCTGTCCGTATCCAGCTTCGATTTCTTGAATTTCAACTTCTTTCTTGCAGATTGATTAGGTCCATACCAACTCTCTATCTCGATCACGACGAACTTGGTGATTTTGCTCACTTCATTTTTGTATCTAGTGAGTTTCATCTCCCTCACAAATTTGCCAAATCTCTGATCACGGATAGTTTCATTCCAGCCGCCGTAATTATTTGCATCTGAGTCTATGACAATCAGAACTTCTATAGCCCCTGATTTTAAAGCCCCGATGATCTTCTTACTGGTTTTATCGTTTTGCCACTCCTTCATTTTGATAATATTGAAGTCTCTCCCATCAAGACCTCGACTGAAGATCAAAGATATAAATTCTTCATCCCTGCTTCCTTCGACAAAGATAATAATTCGTTTACTCCCCATTTATCTCACTCATAGCGTGTTGTCAATCATCATGTCCCCGAGGGCCAATCCTCCTTCGATGAATTCCTTGACTACTACATTTTCTGCTGGTTTACGTATCTTGGTGCAACCGTCTTTACCACGTTCGATGAGGCGGATAGTCTCAAGCTCCGTGCTTGACACAAGTTCGGGACTGTGTGTGGTTACAATAATTTGCTTTCTCTTCCCCTGTTCTTCGAAGAGTTCCATGAGTCTAGACAGGACGGAGGGGTGAACGAACCTTTCTGGTTCCTCGATGATTACGAACGGAAGATCCTGGTACTTGACCGCTACTACCAGTGCAATCAGGTTGAGTGTACCCTCCGAAACTGATGGAGCTGCGAATTCATGTTTGTCACTGTAAACCTCCTTGACGTTTATCACATGGCTCGATCCCAAGATGTGTCTTGTCGTGACTTCATCGACATGATCAAGAAGGAACTTGATATTTCTGATGAAATTCTTCTTGTCTGGACCCGTCAGAATCCAGTTGATCACATCTGGAAGATTGGAACCATCCTCCTCTAGTAG
>WAMJ01000185.1 GCA_015522385.1 Candidatus Heimdallarchaeota archaeon | reverse complement strand
GATGTGCACCGTGCCAGAGGTGGAGACGACATACCCCTCTTTATCGTCCACGAATCTCACCTTGGCACGGAGTAGACCCACGAACTCCCAGCTCTCAAGCATGGTAACAAATGCCACACGACCGTCCTCGGGGCGGAGCTTGAAGACGAACCCGCAGACGTCGCAGATCTGCTCGTTCTGATCTCGAAGTATACTGGTCCACTCTCCGCACCCAGGGCAGATGGCACCGGAGCGGATGGTCTTCCATTTCTGCACGGATTCACGGACCTCCTTCTCGCAGCACCCGATCTTCTGCTCGTTCTCAAGGGACTGCTCCAAGAGCTGAAGGTATGAGAAAATGTCGAGCAGGCTCATCAGTAGCCCTCCTCCAGTGGGAGATAGTTCCTGAGCTTGTCCAGCAGCTCCTTCTTCTTCTCTTGGTCTTTCGATTCCAGTGTTTCGTGCAGTCCCTCGAGGTGCTGCATCCAGTACCCCGCCCGGTAGATCTCGGGGCAGGGGTGGTCGCTGAGCACCGTGACGCCGCTGTAGCCGACTGAGACGTAGTTCCCGTGGGTGTCGTAGTAGATGCGGACTATCCCGTCGTCGTAGAAGTACTTTCTTCCGTACCTCGTGCCGAGCTCCTTCCCGAGCCTCTCTGCGATACTCCGGGCGATGGGGGAGTACTTCTGAATCCCGACCTTTGCGGTCGCTTTCGCCTGCTCGAGGACGTACTGTAGTTCCTCGGCGGTCATGTTCTCCAGCTCGTTCATGACTCTGCCTCCTCAAGCGTGTCCCTAACGAGCGTTCTGAATGCCTCGTCGAGGGTGGTCTGGTTGAGCTCCAGATCGTATTCCTTGTCCACCTTGACCAGCCAGTCCTTCATCCTCTTCAAGATCTCAGGAAGCCAGTCATTGACGGGTACGTACTTCTTCGACTCGTAGTCGTCGCTCATCCTCATACTGAACGAGAGCTTCTCGTCCCTGTCTTTGACGGATAGAGAGATGATGATCTCCATCAGCGTCTCCTCCTTGAGCACCGGGGGCACTTCCCCTCGTGGTTTCTGCACTTGATGCAGGTGAGCGTGTGGCAGCGGACGCAGCGGTGGACTGATTTGCACGGGCTGCAGTATCCGCAGTGGTCGTAGATTCGTCCCAGTACCGTGATGTGTTCCATCTCGGGTTGGGCGGGTTCGGTTGTTGTTTCACTCATTTTGTTTCCTCCATATTGGATGATAGTTTCTCGGCTGGGGTCTCCACTCCGCAGTTCTTGCAGAACAGGTCGCCCTGCCAGTGTACTCTTGTGTTCTTGCTCTTGCACTCGGGGCACTGCTCCACCCCGTGCCCGATGGATCTCCCCCGGGAGCTGGACCGAATTTTCTTGATTCCCGTCCAGCGGTTCAGCCGGGTCATTTCTTCCTCCTCCTGGGCTTTGTTGGACCCACACCGGGGGCGATCAGCAGGGGGATCTTGGACCTCGGAGCTGTGCGTAGTGTGTTGTACCACTTGAGCCCGAAGTCATACCCCTCCTTCTGGATCGCAGCTGCGAACTCTTTACGTGTCGGCGGTGGTGGTAGCTCCTCCCCGAACTTGACCCGGATTCGCTCCGCTGCCTCGAGGTGATTTGCATAGGCGAGATCGACCATGAGATCTGCCAGTACGTCCACTTTCTGCTTGGTCGAGGACTCGATGACCTCGTACGTGCCGTCCATGATCTTGGTGAGGGTCTTCTTCGCCCACTTGCGGAAGGCTGCTGCTTTCGGGGACTTCACGAAGAAGCAGAGCTGGATGATACCGGATTTGGTGAATACACGGTTTCTTTGTTTGTTCTTTCCAAGGGGGTCACAAATTGTTACCCCCTTTGTATCCTCCTCCGTAAACTCATCCTTATATCGTCGTAGAATATTGTGTATGGCCTGTTTGTTGACACCCAAGGCTTTTGACACGTCGGTAAGAGTGATGACATGCTCGGATTCAACATGGTGGATCTCAACATCCACACCCTCGAACTGCTCGATCACTCTGAGTCCTCCTCGCAGTACTCGCAGACCCCACTCAGGGCTGACTTCCTGCCCTTGAGGCGATGTTCGCGGGTTGAGTGCACCAAGCTGCCGCATCGGGCGATCCCGTTGTCCCCGTGACACTCCTCGCAGTACAGGTATATCGACGCCGTGCATCGACGATCAACCAAAGCACTCAGGTTCTCTGCCCATATGTCGCAGTATTTCCAAAGTCCATGTATGGAACTATTCGGCAGTGAGACGGTGTGCTCCTTCCCGTTGAAGAGCTTCAGCCTGTACCCGTTGCTGGTGAAGGTTACACTCTTGGCCGCCCCCATGAGCGAGACCTCGTTCTCGCACTGGTCACACATCAGCTGCTCCCCTCCATAATCTGCTTAACATACGGCATGATTCGGCCCCTCACCCACGTTTTCCAGTTCAGGGTCATGGAAACATGATCCCTTATCGTGTACTCTCGAGCCCCGGTGATCTCCGCTACCAGTGGCTGTGTGAGGACCGGCACTCGCCTGAAATACCGAGCGATACCCCGATCGGCCAGGTACACGACCGCCACCGCATAGCCATGGGGTTGTACTCCTCCCCTCTCTCTTCGTCCAATGGTTGACAGGAAATACTCGCTTATCTTCGTCAAGAGGGCCTGGTAGGTACCACGGCTCATCCCGTAGTCGTCCAGTTTCACTGCTTCGTGGTTTGAGACCTGCTCTGCGATCCGTCCCACGTAGTCCTCGGGCTTCCTAACCCCCAAGCGGGCGAAGTTCACGCCGAGGTCCCTGGCCAGCTTGTTGATGGCACGGGGGATCACCCGGTGCGACTCGAATGCTGCAATTATCTCCTGGAACTTGAGCGGTGATCCACTCTCCCTGACAGCATACAGAAGACACATAGCAATGAGCAGCACGTGGTTGGTTATCCGGTGCTCACTGTCGTACTTCCAGTAGAGGTGTGCCGTCCGGTTCCTCAGCGAGTTCGTCAGCTGGAGCTGCGAGGCGACCCGGTTGAAGATGGAAAAAGTTCTCAGGTGCGTCTGGACCGAAGCGGTCTTGGCCTGCCTGTGGTGGATGTAGTTCAGGCGGTTGAACTTTTCGGCCGCCTCCTCGGTTATCCTGTATCGGATCCCCACTAATGTGGATCTGAACAGCCCGATCTCGGAGCCGAGCTCGCCTACCACGTTGATTCTTTTTCCAACACTGGTGTACTGTGTCGGTCCCTCGTAGGAGCCCTCGACCATGGCGTGCGATGAGTATTCGTACAGTGGGCCGAGGATGGTCCCGCATTTGGCACATACCTCCTCACCGTCGGGAACCACGGATTGGTTACCGCAGTTGGAGCAGACGTCGTGGACAAGCAGCGTCATGCCTTGGACCTCCTCCTGACCCAGGAGAATCTGTTCAGTCTCAGTGGCTCAGTGCCTATCCCCTTGATGAAGAGATCCGGGTCTCGGTACGTCTCAGCAGCCTGCTCCCAAAGATCGTGGAAGTCTATACGTTCCCATTGCCTCTGGTCAAAACTCTTCTCGTATGGTATGGGGGCGTCCCGAAGCAGCATTCCTCGATAATCCAGTTTCTGATATTTCATCCCGACCTTGCAGGTGACCTTCGAGAGATCTTTGGTCATAGTCCCCCACACATAGTGGCAGCCGTAGATGTGCCTGTGGGGTCGGTAATCCGATCTGCACCTATTGTGCTCTATGAAGTAGCCGTAGTGGATCTTCAACTTCATTGGCATGACCTCCACACCGCCACGGCCTTCTGGACACAGGAGTAGCACAGCCACTCGTCGGTGCTGGTGTAGCGGTGGCACGCATCGACGAATCCGCAGCCGTCGCACTCGACCATGGCAGCGTCTTGGATCGGGCAGGAGAGCGGCGTTTCGTTCATTCCGAGTCCTCCTCGTCTTCGTCCTCGAGCTCTCGGATCTCCGCCAGTACTTCGGTCACATAGGAGATCTCCCGCTCGTTCTCCTCGTCGAAGTCAGGCTCATTGAAGCCGGGCAGTGTGATGTCCATCAGTGCGTCCGCCACCATGTCGCTGGTCTCGAGGGCGTCGTTGTAGAGTGACTTGATAATACCAGAGGCCTCCCGCATGAGGGCGATAGCCTTGAGTGCTCGTGCACGGACGGTAGGCTTGTGAATGACATTGGAGTGCTGCCCGATGATCATGCCTCCCCCTCCCTGCAGTTGGGGCAGTCCCCGTGGATGTCGCAGTTCATGCAGTACCCGTGGGGCTGTTTGCCCCGGAGTCCGCAGCAGGTGCAAATATCATAACCAGTCAGATCGACGAGATTCATGAGGAGACCTCCTTGATTGGTTTGATGGTAACTCGCACAAGGTGTCCTTTGTGCGTATTCATCAGTTTCCTGATGTTTTTCGGGATTGTGATTCGATTTGCAGAGATAATCTCAGCCACGAATGTGTACTCTGACGTACTCATAGTACATAATACGTACTCTGCGACATATATAAAGTTTACGTACTAACAGTACGCAAGTGTTATTGAGAGTACGTTAATATTGTTATTCGCGTACTGTCATATCAATGTATGTCAAAGATTCAACTGCGGACAGATATCGACAACGAAACTGGAGAAATGTTGGAATTTATCATGTCTTGGCTCAATACATCATATAAAAGTGAAGCTCTGAAGTTCTGCATAAAACAGGTTTACAATGCACTTCGATCAAAGAATATGGACTTCTTTAAACCTGAAGGTGAGGCCTGAGGTGATCGTCAGTGACGAGCTCTGGTTCTTCCTGAGGTTCACGCAGATTCCCTACGCCCATCCGCCATCGTCCCAGAGATTATGGGAGAGTTACCTCGGGACCGACTACAGCTCGTACTTCGGAGATCGGTTGCGGAGAGGGGACATCGTCCCACTCCGGGGGCCTGCACTCCTGACCTACCAGAAGGCGTCATTCATCCGCCCGTGGATACACAAGAAGGGGCTGAAGAGGTCGGGTAAGAAGGCGGACCTGATTGAGCGGCTGGTCCCGAGCCTCGACGACAACGAATGGGAGGAGATACACCGCACTGCCGAGCCCAGGTACATCGTGACGCACACGATCAGGACGGGGCTGGAGGAGAGGCTGGATGAGCTGAGGGAGGAGTACGTCAAGGTATGCGAGCGGGTGCGTGAGAATCCCGTGGGTGCGAAGGCTGCATTGACCAAGTTCATGAACGAGCAGATCCCCTATCCTGTTAGGGGAGTGGGGATGAGTATGGGAATGGACGGTGGTATCTCGCCCAAGTACAGTTGGAAATGCGGGAACTACGAGCTGGCGTGGGCCTCCATCGTGCCCGAGCTCGAGGGCGGGATTCAGAGGGAGGTCATTGACTACAATCTCGGGATAGTGAAGGACCTGGGAGAGAACTTGGCGGTCGCCTTCGATGCAGCTAACCGTGTGTACAACCGCCTGGAGCTGGAGCGGTTCCCCGCTGGATCCACGGTGGTCATCGGCGTGGCGGGTAGTGCGTGTGACCAGTGCAGGAAATTACGGGGCCGGGAGTTCTCCAAGACGGACGTTCCCGTGCTTCCGAATCCCAACTGCACGAATGATGGTCACGGGTACTGCCGGTGTAGCTACGAGAGGAAGATTTAGTGGGATAGGGATCCTATCTTCTCTTCCTCAGATGTTTGGAAGCGCGTGTGTTCAGCGATTTGTTCTCTTTAACAAAATACACTGGCTCTCCGAATTGGTTTCGGCCCTTATACCGATCTACCTGAGTCACAGAAGTTCGAAATTTAAGTATCACTCCATCTGATAACTCATATTCGTTCCAAGGTTCGATGATTGGATCAAAATCGATAGGTTCCAAGTCCTCTGGACTTATTTGTTCTAACGGATTGAAGATTTCCGAAGGTCCTCTCAGAGCGTCGTCAACAACTGCAGAGAGTATAGATTGGGACTGTACAACGTATTGAGGGATCCCCCTATTATCATATTTCTCGGTTTTCATTATTTTTACCGGTACACATACCAACCTCAAAACAGTACCGTCTTTTAATTTATAACGATTGAACTCAAACTTCTTAACTTCGAAGTCCAAGTCTTCCTTTATATCTATATTTATATCAGTCATTGTTCTTTCCTCCTTTAGATTTCCATGTCTTATCCACGAATATGAGTCCATCACGTTCACAAATTGTTTGCATTGTACGATGCCTTCCAGATCCAGATGTTGTTCTCGGTTTTTGGATTTTTCTTGCGGAAACCACTATCTTCTCGAACTTGAAACGGTCACCGGCTTTCAGACTATTTGTAATATCTACCACTATTCCACCTTACCCTCTTCCATCAACTCATCCAATATCTCTAGAATTGTCCACAGGTCATAATCGATTTCATCGATTATATCCGAGGTACTTATCCCAGGAGATGTTTGGATAATATCGAATATTTCTGATTTCACATCTTCTCTTGTCCGTTCTTTGAAAAACTTCGAAGTGATGTTGTCCAAATTGATCGTGACTTCCCGTACTGTCTCAACCTGAAAACTCATGATTTTTTCCGTTCTGAATTCCACCTCTCCATTCTCGGGTACTTTCTGAATTTCCCCGTCTGAATAGGATGATAGTTCAGTTACGTCAAACAATTCACTAATCTGCTCTTCATCGAATTCTGAGATATTAGCAATACTAGAACTCATATTGTAGCTAGTGTAACACCCGCAATATAAACATTGTCGGTGAGACAAATTAAGCAGCAGATTCCCTTAAATACCCATGGGGCGTGATCCATCCACGTGGCAAAATCTGGACATCTGTGCAGAATCTGGGAGACATGTTGAGCAATTACTTTGGTATCGCCCTCTTCTTCCGCAGGACCAACGCCGCTAGAACGGGGAGGAAGAGCAGCGGTGCCTCTGTAACTGTAGGATCGTTGGAACCGCCTGGGCCGCTGGTGAACGTGAAGGAATCATCCACTCTGGACACGTAGTAGTCTTCCAGGGTCTTCGCCGCGTCCTCGTTGAACCCGCCGTCGCCCATGAGCCGCAGCGTCTCCCCCGACACGATGTCGAAGCTGAGCTTGGCGATGCGGTATATGCTTGGGGCGAAGTAGCCGGAGATGTTCAGGTAGATGCTGGAGATCTGATATCGGGCAGATATTTCCGTGCCGTTGGGATAGATATCCACCCGTTCAATGGTTCCGTTCCCGAAGTATCTCTCCCTCAACGACCGATCATCGTAGTCATAATATCCAGTCCCATTACGCAAGGAGATATCCACCAGGGCCACGAAGGGGTAGATCCCGACGGTCTTCCCGCTACTCATCGTGAAGTTGGTCTGCGGCTTCACTGTGAAGTTGTACGGGTAGTTGTAGAACCTGCTCCCGTTGATGTCGGTAGAAGTGATGTTCAACCTCTCCGAGAACATATAGGTTCTCTCGCCAAGAGTGTAGTTCACCTCGCTGAACCTCCACTCTCCGAACACCCCCCCTCCAGGTCTTGTCTCGTTATTGTCCCAGCCCCGCAGTGCTCCTGAGGGAGAATAGTACCACGTGATTGTGCTGTTCTTGATGTACGACGTTGAGATGGTGCTATTTACCACAGCTCCGTCTGCGAGCCGTACATCTCTCCATTCTTGGACTGTTTCGTTTCCGGATGTGAACAGCCACCAGCTCTTGTCGAATTCGTACTCCAGCCCACTCACCGATTCCACCTGCGGGGCCGCAGGTGCAGCGATGACAGCGAGTGTCATCACTGTGATGAAAATTAGGATGTGCCCTTTCATAGTTAGATATATCATTATTTTGTATATATACTTATGCCCCGGAGTCTAAAACGACTTGCCACCCCAGCGTGATTGTACCTATATCATAGGACTCTATACTCCCCCCTGCCTCATCCACTGCTATCCGCAGCTGCACTGACTGCCCCGACTGGGTCCGGTAGTCCGTTGGAGTAAGACTGAACTCGAGGTCGGTCGAGCTCTGAACTCCCGAATCGGACACGATGGTTGTCCATGTCGAGCCCGAATCCACGGAGATCTGTACCTTGATCGTTATGCTATCTGTGAGCAGTGGATCCGTCATGCCCGTGTCTGCTATGGACACCGCCCGCACCGACAGCACGGGATGACCGTCGTCGAGGATCGTCGTGGGACCGTAGAGTACCTTGTTACTCGACCCGGAAGTCGTGGAGGAGGCCGGATCCATGGCGGTCGATCTGGTATTGACCCTGATCTCCGCCGCCTCGAATGTGTCGTCGGTCTTCAGGAGATCAGCAGCAGAGCGGTACAGCGTGACGTCGTCACCGAGGTACAGCGTCATAAGATCGCTGTTCGTCCCAACCTTGAAGGTCCTTGCACCGCTGTCTATCTTCACGAGGTCTGCATTTCCATCGTCCTGATCCCTGATGTAGATTATGCCTCGTGCGGTGAAGTACATGTCCTGAAATCCGTACCCGTACCCGCCGAAGATGATGTCCCTTGAGTCATTTCGTATGTATAGAGATCCTGTTGTATTTAGAAGATACGAGTACGTCCCGTCGTGGTACATCCGTAGATCATCCCCTGCCCCCGTGTACCAACCTGCGTTATCTTGAGGATTGTGGATAGCATAACTATTGAGCGGTTTCCTCATGAATTGATTGAAAGAACTTGTGGAGTACCAATTAATTTCTCCATTGGTGGGGGTATTAACGTGATACTGGTGCTGGAACTGTACCTTTGAATTTGTCACCACCTGCCCGAAACTTGTTCGTGCACCATATGTCGCATCAGTTGATTCGAAGATGCGGAATGTGTTACCAGTACCGTACTGATATATGTTTGAACCGTAGAGTACAGTGGTGATTGGATCAGAGGTTGTACCTACTGTAAATGTTCGTGCCGATGCATCCATGGCTAACAATTGGGCATTCCCATCAGCGTAGTCAAGTAGGTAGAACGAATCTCGGAAATAAGATTTTCTGTTACTTCGTGGGAAGTACATGTGGTCGTACAGTGTTCCTGCATCAAAGG
>WAMJ01000184.1 GCA_015522385.1 Candidatus Heimdallarchaeota archaeon | reverse complement strand
ATTCAGTGTAGATGTGTCCAAGCTCCCCGTTGGGAACTACACTCTCCTAATCACTGCTGAGAAGGATGGTATAACCTCTACTGTGGATATTAAAGCTGAGAACAATGGTCTTGGGTTGTCACAGCAGTTCAAGGATGTTGTAAAACCTGTGGTAGCTGTGAGAAATATCGTGATAGAGGCTTCAACTACAGAGGATATTGCTCTGTCAATGATCTCCGTGCTCGGAGCTCTGCTCATTGCCAAGCTTCCAGGTATCCTCTCACCACTGGTGCTTAAGCTCTTAAAGATAAAGAGGAAGTGCCCCCACTGTGATGAGTGGATATCTACAAAGAATAACGTCTGCTCATTCTGTGGAAGAGATGTAGATCCTGAAGGTGACAGTCCAGATGATGATTCTCCTAAGAAAGGTGGAGGCGGAGGTTCTGGCGGATCTCCGGGAACAGATTCCGATCAATCTATCAAATCCATGGACTCTTTCGACACGTCCAAGGTTGCAGATGTCTCTCCTGTTGAGGACACCCAAACGAATTTCACTCCAGAAGATAGTATGGGCAGCCCCAAGGGAGAAGATATGTCCAACGAATAGAAATTTGAGATATTATATAATCTGCTTTGAACAGTTAAACTAACTTACTTACACAAATTTGCCTATTCTAATTATTCAGGCTTGACCAAGTGAATGGACTGCTCTATTGAATCGTCTCCTTGGTGCAATCCAAGTATAAGGTGCTCTCAGGATCATTGGATTGAACAGATTTCTCATTACTTGGAGTGGTATCATGACTTCGAATGGAGTCAATGTATGGATTATTATGCCATCTCCAACCTTTTTCATACTAACAGTACCGACAAATGATTTGGTCGGAACCTTCACGTAGACTATTGCAGTGCGATTCCTCTTCATGAAAGAAGGCAGCAGTAACTCTCCATCATTTTTAAGCGAATCGTACTGGGCTCTGCTAAGTACTACTACCATGACCGAATCCCCAATATACTTGGAGCTGCACAAAGGTGAGATTCTTCTCCTAGGAAACCCACAATACTTTTCCAAAGGGCATTTGTTACACTTCGGGTTGTTGGGTCTGCAGAGGAGTGCTGCGAGGTCTAGTATTGCATAGAGTATCTCGATGTGCACCCCTGGTGAATACAGTGAGTTGTAGAATTTCAACGCTTTCTGGTTGAATTTAGGAATACCAAGAAGTCTGGAAATGACCCTCTCAATGTTGACATCAACCGGTGGCTTCTGCCATGGTTTCTCCATCTGGATCGACACCGAACCAGCGATGTACTGGCCTATTGAGGGAATGTTCAACAACTCTGTATAGTCCCGATGTTCGGCAAGTTCAAGGGCAATCCTCCTAAGCTCCCTTGATCTATTTCTCTGAAGACCCAACGGGGCAATAACTGCCTCAATTTGCTCTGATGTAGCCTCAGAGAGTTTCCGTGAATTTGGGAATGTCTGGAAGAAGGAATTCCACACCTCATCAACCTTCTGGGCATTTGTCCGTTTCAATAGGATCTCGGTCACTACCAGTTTGTAGATATCGGAGATGCCTCTCCAAGGGAATTTTCTACCTGATTCGTAGTAGAATTTGAGCAGGGTCTCTCTAATCTCCTCGATCATTCCAATACGTCTATCTCCATTTTCGAGCCAGTAGCCTCAATAACAACCTCATTCCCCTTGTTCGAGATGGAGGTGACCTCACCATCGAAGAAGATCTCGATCTTGGAACATTCTAATCTCGTCTTTTCATTCTCCTCTTTCTTCTCCTCGTGTTTCCAATATAGGTAGGACTCTCCACTCTTTTTCTTACTCTCGATGAGACCGACTCCCTCCAGTAAAAGTTTGATGTCATACACCCGTCTCTTTGGTACGTTCAGTTGGTGGACAAGTTCGGTGATAGAGATCCCTTCCGAGTTCTGCTTCTTGAGCGTGGTGATCGCCTTCTTTGCAACCGAGTAAAGTCCATTTTTCTTCATTACAGGTTAATGTTATATCACGAGATAAAGAATGTACCGCCAAATCATCGATAAAATGACTTCTGGTTTTTCATTGACAAGTTAGATTGCAGAGAACGAAAATATTACATTTGGTATATTCATGATTGGATGGTGAATTGGAAAAATCTGGGAGTGGGACTCGTAGGCAATTTGCTCGGTCTGTCCCCCATACTCATCCAAGTATTACTTGGGGTAGACCCGTACAGGGCAGGGAGGAATATCGGGGAGTGGTTAGTTGGAATTGCGCAGAGTCTTGAGAATCACAGGTTAATCCTCAGTATGGGATTCTTTCTTGGTCTGATGTTTAGTATAATCGGTGGATATTTTCTCCAAAACCGTGTGGATGTCCTCGCACGCGTAATCCGAGGATTTAGCACGACCTCGATTCTATTGTACCT
>WAMJ01000183.1 GCA_015522385.1 Candidatus Heimdallarchaeota archaeon | reverse complement strand
GTCATAATACTCACTCCTTTAGCGCGGGGAGGTAGAAGACCCTGGGCTTGGTGCCCTCATCTTCCTTCCAACGCATTCCGTTTCTCTTGGAGATGGTCTCATCAACGAGGAGAGTCTCACCGAAGTTGTTTGTAACTGCATTCTCAAGGAGATTACCAAAATAGAGTGCACCCTTGTGACATGATGCCACACAGTGAGGGAGCTTTCCGAGGAATTGATTTCCACAGAAATCACACTTTGCAACTACACCCTTCTGCTTGTTGATAGAGAAGGGCATCTCCATCTCGAATGCCTCCTTGAATCCAGGATCTTCAGATCTGGGGTTCTCCTCCCAGTGGAAGAACCGGACCTCGTATGGACATCCAGCCATGCAGAGACGGCATCCGATGCATCGCTCCTGCTCGACCAAAGTCATTCGATCCCCAGATCTCTGCCAAGCTGCTGCAACAGGACAAACATGTACACATGGAGGGTCGATGCACTGCTGACAAGGGCGTGGGAAGAAGTAGGGCTCTGACCAACTATTCTCCTGCACCTTGAATACCTTGATGTACTCGTGAACCATCTGTGCGTCCTCGATTTCACCATTGGGTCCATATCCACTCGTGGGGAGGAAATGTCCTTCTTGACATGCTGCCGTACATCGAGGGATAGCTAAGTCTACACATCCGTCACATTTACTCAGGTCGATGATCATTCCCCACATGGCATTTGGGATGTACCATTGGGCGTAACGCCTTTCCATATCGTGATCGGGATCCCTCTCGAACGCGGGAGCATGTCTGTCCATGGTCAGGAAGCCAGTTAGCCCTTCGGATGCAATTACTGTTGCAACAAATGCACCCGCTTTCAGGGCGTGTCTTTTACTCATTAATGGTCTCATAATTCTTCCTCCTCTCTTTCAATACCCTTACCGAGCTGCGCTATCCGCACCCAGTTGACAACAGCCTTTCCGTACTCCCAAGTCAGCATGAAAACAACAAAAAGGAGAAGGAAGAGCATTATAACACTTGCCAACCTTCCGGAATTGTTGAAGTAATTGGGGTTGAATACAAACTCTTCATACTCTGGAGGATCGAGGATCCTCTCTTCGTAGAAACCTTCTATATCTTCTCCCGAGTAGTCGACAGTGGTGATATCACTCCGTGCGTAACTGTGTGTCTCCGAGGCCAGATGAACTGCGATAAGCTCAATTGAGTCTCCCACCACTGTCCCTAGATCAACATTCTCAAGGGTCGCCACACCAGAAGCGTCCGTGGAGGCCACACCTATTGTTCTTAGACCAAACGATGTGTTCAAAGCGAAGACTACAGAGAGATTCGCAGCAGAACCAGAGGACACTGTTGCGGTTGTCGAGATAGTGATATTGTCGCTACCAGATATCTTAGGTTCAGAGAGTGAGACAGATGATGGAGGTGCAACTGTGTCATCAAGTATCTTTACCTTGAGATTCCTTGCAGAATGCACTGTGTGGTATACAAGAACATCACTGTCCTTGTGGGCAGCAAGGAAGAAGCTGAATGTACCTCCAACGAACCATGCAGCATCCTTTGGATCTCCAGAGTTTAGTGGGATTGAGAATTCGATGGTCGTTACCCGGTTGTTTTCAGGACCAGTCTCAGTGCCAGCAGATTCGTTGATGTCACCTCTAGGATCAGCACCTGAATCAGGTGATGGGAAGGTGTTCTTGTCCCTAGGACCGAAGGCATCAGTGATTGAGAGCTCTCCGTTGGAGACACTGCCGTAGACCATAGGTGCCTCGAGCATTCCATTAGAGCCCTGTCCAAATCCAACCCACCCTCCAACGTTGGCAACAATACCGACGTAGAGCATGTCATTGGAATATGCCCAAGATAGACTGGCGAATTCCTTACCACCTACAGAGTACACCGGAAATCCATCAGGGTACTCACCAGCACTCACAGTTCCATCGACATTGATCTTTGAGGTGTTGGCGTATAGATAGTAGAGCGGATCTTCTGCAAGCGGATCTTGGGTAGTTCCATTCGCTGCACTGACCAAGCCTGTGAACAGGATGGACGTCAACAAGAAACTTACCATAAGAATTCCTTTGTAGAGTTTCATTTTTTATCTCCTAAATCGTTTCTACTTTTTCGCGGAGTGAACAGGAAGCCTGTTGACTCTAGAATTTAGTCATCAATAAATAGAGTCCCTATAAATGAACCGATTGGGTATTGGCAAATGTCAATAGTGGTTATTGAAGTTCACATTTATCCGAGATGCAGAAAATCATCCGTACAAATTTTCAATATAAAGGGAAAAGTGTAGAAATTTATTAGGAAGTATCAATCATTTTTCTTAATGCTGATCTCTGCACTCCCATCGGGAAATACTTTAATATTTTCTATTTCAGCATCCACCCTTTTTTCCAAAATACTGTGCAATAGTTCAGTAATATACCACTGACTCTGTTTCGATCCAGAGTATGTCTTTGTCCAGATATCGTAGATACCAGGGACATCACCAGACTGACGTAGCCCTGCAATTATTAATTCTACGTCAGATTCCTCACCCCCTGCAAGTTCTGAGATTTGTTTAAGGGACACCTTTGCCCATGGAGGAGTGGACTGGAGGATTCTCTCAACAGTTTTCATCAGTCTAAACCTTTCGAGCGTATCTGAATCCAAAGCAGGGGTGTCCTTGTCAAAGATTCCATCTACCTTCGATCGTATTTTTTCCCTCTTTTTGTTCAGGACATCAGAGTTCCGCTTCTCTAGGATCTGACGGGCGCGGTCCCGAGCTTTTTCAAGCTCAGATTGGTACTCTTCTGGACTCTCACCACTGGTCTGCTTAAGCTTTTCAAGAGTTATAACCTTTAATAGCTTCTTATATAAGAGGGGTAGTTCAATCTTGAATGTAGAGATGATTTGGTATTCAAGGATTAGATACACTACTGAGATCGCACCCAATGATATCACACTGACAACTGCATCGACTGGATAACCTAAGAGTGGTACGCCGATCACGCGGGCACCAGTGGGGTTAGAGGATGTATCGAGCGCAGAACTTGCAGCGTAGAGAGCGAGGAGATGTATGACGGTGAAGAGTATACTAGTACCAGAGGATATGAAGAACTGGAGCGTCTCATTGTCGGAAACCGGCGATATAGTGTACGGTATCAGGTACCTTCGTACATGGATCTGGTCCTCAAGTGAGAAATTGTCTTCTATTATATTCCCGTGGAATGCTCTGTTCAGCCTCACTAGTACCTCTTTGTTCACCCCACTCGTCTCTATACTCTCGCTTTCTCCTTCCAGAGTAGTTTTAGGGTAGGAGTAGTACATATAGATCCCGAGAATCATGAGCGTGAAAAGCTGAAATTCTCCGAAACCAAGGAAACCGAAAACAAGGTATCCAGAATACACGATGGATATCCCGATCACAGCGATCATGAAGTTCCGGAAGACACCTGCTATAGGATTACGCTTGGCCATGAGATTCCTGATCAATGGGAAGATGATGATATAGATCAGAAGAAGTATGTTCCAGAAGATAATTCGTGGTTCAATCAATTTTACAGGCCTCCAGATTTCGCGTCAAGTATCCGCTCCGTCTCAATTTTTAGCCCCCAGTAGATAACGCCTTCGATGACTAACAACATTGGGGCAGAAAGGATGACCATGCTGACGAGAGTGGGGTCTGGGGTAACTACCGCAGCCACAAGAAAGACCCCGAAGATCAGTTCCCGACGTCTCTTCGTTAATTCCTCAGCAGGAAGGATGTCGAGCTGGATGAGGGCGAGAAGAACCATAGGACTTGCATAGAGAATCCCCGCACCCAATGTCCCCCAAAGAAGGAGATTCAAGACCGGTTCAATTCCGAACCAGACTTCGAGGGATTCCGCACCGATAATAGTTCCCGATGCGGCAAGAATTTTCAATGTGACGGGCATAATCACGGTGAAAGATAGTACTGCACCAACGACAAAGAGGACGGCGGATGCAGCAAGTACTCGAGTTAGAACGATGAATTCTTTCCGGGTCAACCCATCCCTTACGTAGTCGAGAAGTTCACGGACTGTGACGGGTATGGAGAGAACAACTGCTATGAAGAAGGCAAGGTTGAGGTAGAGAGTGATAGGAGCAAGGGGAGACCCGATGTAAAGCCTGACCTCACCTCCATTTGCAGGAGTTCCACTCACCAACGATGCCTTTGCGAAGTTTATAATCCAACTCAGCAACTGTAATACAAGAGGCTCATAAGGATTGAGTGCTAGATTCCCGTTCCGGAGACCTGGGATGATCATCACAATCACTGTCAGTATCGAGATGTATTTGGCAATGCGTCGGAGTACAATCCATAGATCTTGCACATGAAGGAGTACCTCCTTGGTGTCCGACTCTGTATAATACCTACCTAGACTCGGAGTGGTTCCCCCAGAGTGAGCTTCTTTTCTTGACTCTTCAAGGAACTCCTTGGCAAATGGGGGCAGTTCGTCCTCAGATCGAGTTTTTAATAGCTCCTCAGTTACTGCCTGAGCGTTTGCCCTGCCAACAACCATCCATTTAGGAGTGAATTCCTCAGGAGCTTTGACCATTCTACCCCACCTAGTCTGAGTTAAGAAGATCTTGAGAAATTGCTTCAATACTTCTATGGGCGGTTGGAATTCCCTTGGCCTTAGCAGCTTCTATAATCTGGATCTCCTCAGGACTGAGGGCAGGATCGTAACCTCCAGCCCCTGGAGGGAGAGTTCCCTCGGAGAGGGAGGACTTGACCTCTTGTAGTCCCTTCTTGTATGAGGCTTGAGCTCTTCCAAGAGCTTGTGCAAGCTCTGGAATTCTCTGCGGCCCAAACAGGATCAGTGCGATGATTGCGAGTAAACCTACTTCCTGCCATCCTACCATATTTCAATTCCTCTGTATCAAGTACGGTTGATGTTTTAAAAAGGATTGTCATAACTCAAACTTTGCTAAAAAGATAAAAATAACCTAGTGAAATCTACAAAGAAATGAGAGTAGAGATCCCCCCGCTTCATAATATTATTAGAGAAGTTGCCAATACCGGTGATCTAAATTTTCAGGTTTAGATTGAACTTATTCAGTCCTTACACCATCTACGGATTAATATAGCAATATGATTTTTTATTGCCCCATATTGTGAAGCCAGTTGCACTGTGGATCAAATTAGTTAGGTGACCCACGGCATCCCATATCCCCTCGTCAAAGATTATGGGAGTTTGACTAAACTAACTCACCATTTAGTTTAGATCCACATTGAGGTAAATGCTTCTTGCAGCTTATTTCACTGTCGAGATCACAATGCGAGAAACTGTATAAGGCTGAAGATGCCCTCAACCGAATCAGCTCAGCTGTTCAGGTTCTACCTCAAGTTCGACCAGATCTGCCAAGAGAGTGATGGTTACTCATGGATTGGTCTGAAGTGTGAATGGCGACTACGGTGAACCTTAGGAGATGGCCAGATCGCTCGATTCATCACCATAAGATAAAGAGGCACTTTGTGATGTCTGAACTCTCCGTGGAGAGGGAGTATGAAATGAAAGCACATTACATTTCTATATCATCTTACCGTTGATTCAATCTTCTACAATAGAAAGACAGAATCAAAGAATAGTTCTAATTATCTTTCATACAATTCCATAAAAATGGAAGAGATGAAAATTTCGTTCCTGTTATATGTTCACCACCTAGGAGAGAGCGGGGACTGGATTCCGGAATTTTTCTGGTACTTATTAATTGAAGAACATGTTTTTTAATGCGAACACCTAGGTAAGTGTATAAGGTGGTAGATTGAACAAGCGTGTATTCAAGGTCTTGGCTTTAGGGAGTTCGGTTTCCCTTAAGTCTAGGCTAAGAGAAAAGCACTTTCAGTCATCTCTCAGTGACTTCCACGCTCTGATTCTAGGCACCGGGATATCCATCGCAAAAGTACGGATGAATGACACTATGATCATTCTTCAGATCTGGGATATATCCACTCACCACCGATATTTCACCATCCGAGACAGGCTCCAAAGAGGGTCATTCGGAGCGTTCTTCATCTTCGATATCAACAACCCAGAGTCACTTGAGGCACTTCCGTTTTGGGTTGAGAACTACTTCCAGAACAACATGCACCACAGTGGACTTGTGCTTGTTGGAATATCGGAGGATGGAAGGAAGGGGAATAACGTGTCCATTGAGCAGGCAAAATCCTATGCCGAGTTTCTTGGAGGATGCATTGGGAACAATGTGCCGTACATAGAAGTTAACTTGAATGAGGATCGAAAACTCGACCTCATAGTGTCAATGGCCAAAGCTATCACAGAGCCCCTCGACAGAGTTGCTGAGGAGCACCCCCAGAATTACATGCTCGCATTATCAAAGATGCAGGAACCCACACTGGATATTTTAAAAAACCACCACGTAATCCTTGAAAAGAACAACATCAGGGTGTTTGCAAACTCAAATGACACGCTAATTCTCTCATTGGTTTCTAAAACGAATAATCCCGAGATCATCTACCGGGCAATCGACAAGGTAACCGACGAGGATATTCTTACTAGTATGCGCCTGATGTTAGATTCTAAGTTCCAGCCGAAGGTACTTGAGAGGATCAGAAAACTAAGATCCATGCGTAAGATGGGATTGTAGCGACTATCAATCCAAACATTTTAAGAGATTGATAGGTAGGGTGAGTTAATGAGCACGACAGAAACATTGAGGAATATTCCAGCCATCGCGGTCGGAGCAGTTGCCGGACTGATTTTCATAGTCACCGGTTATTTTGCAGGATTAAATGCCAACAGCCCTGTCGATGGAACTAACTACTTCTCAAGGATCTTCACCATGCCAATTGACGTCCTTCCCCCTGGAAAGGCGAGGTTCGACAACGCACTTCCAATTCTGTTTGCAGTCACAATCGTGATCCTCCTAACAGTAGTATTCACCTTTGTCTACATGGTACTTTTCGAGGGATGGAAGCAGAAAAAGAACTTCGAGAAGAGTGGTATGACTTTCGCAGAGTACAACTACAGATCAGAGTACTGAAGTAGCACAGCTAATAATAATCTGCTTTACAAGCTCAATTTTTTCAGAGAATATCTCCACAACTTCTTCATGGGAAACATTGCTCTGCATACCTGCTCCGAAATTTGTCACCACAGCCACTGTGGCATACTTTATCCCTAACTCCCTAGCTAGAAATACTTCAGGCGCGGAAGTCATACCAAGTATATCACCCCCGAGCATCCTCAGCATTTGAACCTCTGCAGCAGTCTCGTATCTAGGTCCATTGGCTGCCGCAAGGACACCGTGATCATGATAGGAGATCCCGAAACTGGTCATCGTGTTCATCAACAAGTCGCGAGTTGATTGGTCAAATGGGTAGGTTACGTCGGTGTGGACAACCTTCTGGAACTCCTCTGGAACGTCACCTGCATCCGCCCCCTCGTAGAAAGTCTGTGCTCTTCCCGAGGTGAAGTCAAGTAGATTATCTGGGATGACAAAATCACCCGGCTTCATCTCCTCTCTACAGGAACCAACTGCATTGGTAGCAAGTATATGGCTGACACCTAGCTTCTTCAGGGCGTAGATATTCGCTCTGTAATTTATCAGGTGAGGCGGAACAGTGTGGCCCTTCCCGTGCCTAGCAAGAAAATAGATCTCGACTTTTCCCCTCTTCTGCATGACTACATCTCCACTCTGACCCCAAGGGGTATCAATTCTTCCTAGGTACTCGCCCTCGATTCCATAGAATCCAGAGCCCCCAATAATTCCAACTTTGCTCATAAGAGGATTGAAATATGACCACCATTAGAAGAATTCGGTTGTGTGGAATAGAAATATCTGTGAAAATGTACAAGTCGAGAGCAAGAACTTAAGGAGTACAACATTGAGGTTAAGATGTGACAGAGAGACGTTTAGTAAAGGCAAAGTACGTCGTCCATGGGCTGTCCAACCAGAGGGATGAACCCCCTATGGTATTGGAGGACGGAGCAGTAGCGATTGAAGGAAACACAATCATTGCAATAGATAAATCGAGCAGGTTCAAAGAGTCGGAGTTTGACTATGTTGATGATATGGGTGCACAACTGGTTATGCCGGGTCTTGTAAACACACACTCCCATGCTGGAATGACACTGTTCAGAGGATACGCTGATGATCTCTCACTTTATGATTGGCTGAATAACTATATTTGGCCCATTGAGGCCAAAACCACAGCGGAAGACGTCCGGGTTGGAGCAAAACTAGCTGCGATCGAGGCGTTGATGTCAGGGACGACGACATTCAATTCCATGTACTGGAATGTAAGAGAAGAAGCTACCAGTTTTAGAGAGGTTGGAGTGAGGTTACTGTGCGGTCCAGGAATACTAACCGGAATAGCCGCACTGGATATTTCAGATGCACAAAGCCTCATCACTGACCTCCATGGTAAGGAGGATGATATGACAAGAATATCCATGAATCCCCATGCGCCCTATACTGTAAGCTCAGAAGACTACCAAAGAATCACAGAATTTGTCAGGGAGCAAAATTCCAAAAACGATGGCAGACCAGATATTGTAGTGCACACTCACCTCCATGAGGTTCTGTCCGAAATGGATCAAATCCGGGACTTTGCAAAAAGAGAGGGGTTTAGCATCCCTTCAGAAATAAATACCCCGACAGAATACATGGATTCAATCGGAGCTCTCCACAACCGAATATTCGTAGCACATGCCATAGGTTGTAATGCAGGTGACATCGAGATCCTGAAGTTGAGAGGGACGGGGGTCTCCATAAACAGTGTCAGTAACATGAAGCTTGCCAATAGCTTTGCACCGGTTACTGAGTACTATGACAGTGGGGTAAAAATTGGATTAGGAACTGACAGTGCTACCAGCAACAACAATCTCGACATGTTTGAAGAGATGAAGACCACGGCAATTATCCAGAAGGGATATCGTGGGGACCCCATAAGGCCCAAGGCGTGGGAGATCCTTAAGATGGCCACCTTCTATGGTGCACAATGCATGTCGTGGGAAAGTGTTGGTGACCTTCGTCCCGGCATGCACGCAGATCTGATCAGCATTGATCTGAACAAGCCACACCTGCGTCCAATAACGTCAGACAATGCCCTGATCTCACACATAGTATATGCTGCACAGGGACAGGATGTAAGCAATACTATGGTGAATGGCGAGTGGAGGATGAGAGACCGAAGACTTATTGGAATAGACCTAGAGAACTTTCTGAACAGATTCGATACGGTGGCTACGGATCTTATTCTTCGTGCGAGAGAAAAGTGAATCTATCTCCAAGTATTATATCCTCACTCGCTATCCATACTTATGGTACAACGATCAGCTTTCACACCTGATGAAATAAGGCAGATGCTTCTCTCCGATGACGCGGAGGACCAAGGAGTAGCAGCTAGAAATCTCTGGGCGTTTTGGAAGGGATGGCAGGAAGACGTAGAAGGAAGCAATGAGGAGGAGAAAGAAGAGAAGGTGAGGAAACAGTTTGCGGATATTGCACCCCGCTTACACGACCTCCTGAGGGAGGATATCGAGAAAGCAAGAGAAGCGGATAAATACCAAATGCTAAGGCACATGTGGCACTACCTCATCTCCCTTGGATGTCTTCAATACCCCGAAGCACTTGGAGATATCCATGGCATTCTAATCGACTTATCAGTGCCTGAGAATGTCAGAGGATTCGCTGCGGACTCCCTCACACGATACAGACCGGAGCATATCACAGACGAGATGGTTGAGGATCTATGGAGACTAGCGCTGGAGGATCATTCCCTCCCCGTTAGAGTAAATTCTATCCGAGCCTTAGCCACAAAGTACCGGAACAGCAAAAATGCTTCAGTCAGTAAGAGGTTCTGGGAGAATATTGTCACAAGAGACGACATTAATGCAGGAATCATATCTGTGGCGGTGGCGGCCATCGGAGAGGTCGGAAGCACAGAAATTGTTCCGGACCTTATCCACATGATGATTACTCGGAGAACAGGAGCACTAAAAAAGGACGCAGCACTAGCCCTCGACAAGATTGCAGAGCACAATGGTATGAAAAACCGTGATGATCTGATTAAATCATTAGAACAGATTGAATAGAAACCATCGATAAGTAATTTAACATATTGAAAGATTAAGGTCTGTGGCTAAGAAAAAAGCTCGAAAGAAGCAGAGTACACCCATCGTTGAATCGGTTGGTTCTGGAGCGAAACTGGTCTCTCAGGGCAGATCCGAGAACGGCCGCCCTAGCCTCTTGCTCGTCCTTATTAAGTTTGGAACCCCAATTGGCATGCTACTCTTCGCTATGGGTACTGTCATTCAGATTCTGAACTCTTGAGACTGAAAACAAACTCATTCCTTCAGACGATTGAGATCCATTACCCTCAACATATCCTCAGACTAATCGATTGTAGGGTAAGCACCAGTGTCCAATACTAATATACTATCCCCTCACGTTTCATCTAGGGATTACCGGAAAATTATTTTCCCGGACCACAATTCTTGGGAGTGCCACTCCTCTTTCTCGGGTACAGACTTCACCCCCAAGGGTTAATGAGACTATAAATAGTGCGATATGAGGTCCCATTTAGCTGAAGTGGTAGACTATATTTAGGATTCCTGCTACAAGGGCAAAGAGCGAAGCGAGTCCGCTCATTGAAAATAGAAAGAAGTTGTAGAAACCAGAGTTTACAAGAGCGAAAACTAAGTAGGTTACACCCCTCCAGAGTGGAGACTTCAGGAAGGCAAGATCGATCTTATCCTCCTCAATCAAAAACAGATTGAAGGCCAGAATAAGGGAGAAGAAGAATGAAGATAGTGAAATAAGGTTGAGAATCGCTACGATCAGAAAGAGGAGTCCAGAGATGAGAGCAAATATGCGCCCATATATGGCAAATTTCGGGTTCTTTCCCTTGAGTCGTACTGTCGGGATCATCGGATTGGGTTTCATAGTTCTAGAACCTACTTATCCCTTCTTAATTCTTTCACTGAAATTATCCGAATTTTCGGAGATCGGATAGAGACTAAGAATGATATTTAAGACATATTTGATCGGCCTGATCGTATGGAACTGTTGATCATGGTTCTAGCCTTCCTGCTCAACATTCCCATAGGGCTGGTCTCTATGAGGAAGAAGTCGCTCTCATTCCCAGGAGGTGTGCTAGGAGCGGCAATCGTTGGAGTTATAACATTCTTGGCCCACCCTTATATTTGGATGACTCTGCTCACGTTTTTTATCACCTCAACAGCTATAGGCAAGTACAAGGGAAGTGAGAAAGCCGTTGCCATGGAGTACGCAGAGAAGGGAGGGGAGAGAGATTTCTTTCAGGTAATGGCCAATGGGGGTGTCGCCACTGCTGCCTCGGTGATTATCCTCATTAATTTCGGGATATATAATGTTGGGGTCACCGAGATCTGGGTAATCATCGCAGTCACATCCATAGCTGCCAGTGCAGCAGACACGTGGGCGACGGAGGTAGGAACCACGACAACAAACGATCCGATATGGATCTTTCCCCCGTGGAACAGTGTCCCAAAGGGAACCTCAGGAGGTGTGACCTTCAAAGGATTTATGGGAACCGCAATGGGTGCTGCAGTGATAGGTGCCTTGTACTTTTTCTTGACCTTTAGTACACTAGCTCTGTACATAGTTCTCGGCGGTATCCTCGGATCATTAATTGACACGCTGCTCGGTGCATCAATCCAGTCAGTATACTACTGCGAGACCTGTAAGAAACAGACAGAAAAGAAGTATCACAAATGTGGTACGGAGTCCAAGCATATCAGAGGTTGGAGAATTATGGACAATGACGTGGTGAACCTGTTATCAGGAATAATAGCCAGCAGTATCATCTACTGGATTATAGGTTGAATTTGGTCTTGTACTCCTTGAACTTGTTCAGGATGAAGTCGTCTCCAATCTCCTTGGCGATCTCTTCAACAATCGCACTAAGGGCATCGATCTGTGCTTTGCCGACGCTCCCGTTACCACTGGGTGCTACTTCATCATCTCCACCGTCGAGGTCAATCTTCTTTTTCAGCTTGTAATGCCATGAATTCGAGTTGGGAGGGAATTCGTACTTGGAAAGTGTACCATTTTCAACTAGCGAAGCCAGAGCCTTCTGGATTTCAGGGCTGTCCCCAATTCTGAACTTCAACTCGACCTCGGGAGCACCGTCCCCAGGTACCTTGAAGACGGACTTGAGTTTGCGTAAAGCTTCTTCCATAATTATCAATTCAGTTATAATTCCGCCTAATAAAATACATTTCTATCCTGCCGAAAAACCAAGTGGTGAGGCGAAGACTCAAAATACATCGAGAAATAGTGAGAATAGTGGAAGTAGCAGTTCTGTCAATCGTGCTCTACGTTATAGCAGCTGTACTCATCCTGCTTCATACTTATAGAATAAATCCAAAATTGTTCATCCTTACCTCTGCGGTTGTGCTTCTTGGATCTTTCTCAAGCTATTTCTCACACCCTGAGAAAGTCAGGGCTTTGTTCTTCCTCGCAATGGTTTTCTCCTTCCTTGGTGACCTTTTCATGAAGCGTATCCTGAGGATCACACAGCATAGAATAATAGACGGGATAGGCTCATTTGGGATAGCACACATCCTCTATATAATCGGAGTGAGTACACTGTATAGAGTGAACTGGTTGACTTCATCCGCGCTTGCCATATCTCTGAGTGTCCCACTCTTCTTCCTTATCATCTATGATAGGAATCAGATGATATTATCAAAAGCAGCGTTTGTCTACATGGTAATGATTGCCCTGTTCTTTGCAACATCTATTCTCTGGTTGTTAACAAGTCCAGGATTACCCCCATTGGTGCTGGCAATGGGAGTAGTACTTTTTATGGTCTCTGACGCAATGATAGGATACCGTCAATTCAGGAAAGACTCAGAAATCATGGAGAGATTAATCTCACTGACCTATATCTTTGGACAGGTGCTCATCCAGCTTTCCGTAATGATTTAGCTATCAAATCTAATGATTTAAGAACTGGGAGGAGATTGACCAAGATACAGTGGTCATCCGGTTCATACTTAACGATCGATTGATTGAGACACAGAGTAATCCATCTACCATCCTTTTGGACTTTATTCGGGGGAGTGGGCTAAAGGGGACTAAAATAGGGTGCAGGGAGGGAGACTGTGGTGCCTGTGCAGTACTTGTCGGAGAGCTACGGGAAGGAGGAGTAAACTATCGGACCTATACCTCTTGTCTGACCTCTCTAATCAAGGTCAACGGTAAGCATGTTGTCACAATCGAGGGATTGGGGAAGGAACCGACACCCATTCAGTTGCGAATGTACGAGGAGAATGCCACACAGTGTGGGTTCTGTACACCAGGATTCGTCGTCAGTCTAACGGCATCAAGTCTCAACAACACTGATGCCATCACGAACCTAGACGGAAATATTTGCCGTTGTACGGGATACAAATCGATCGAGAGGGCAGCAGCCATAATTCAGAGAGAGTACAATACACTTGGGGGGGACAGGGACGGGTTGGTAAAGGAAGGTTTTGTACCTAAGTATTTTATCGGTATTGAGAAGAGGTTGTCTCAAATTCAACAGCAAGAAGGGGACAATGACGGAGGGAGATTGATTGGAGGGGGAACAGATCTCTATGTTCAGATCCCTCACCAACTGGTGAGATCGAAGATCAGCCACCTTGGCCCCCAACTACGTTATATAGCAAAACGAGAGGACGAGATAGAGTTCGGGGCTACCACAACCATGAGCGATATCTTGGAGCAGCCCTCAATATCCAATGTTTTAGGATACGAGAAGCTCAGGATGATAGCGTCCACACCAATACGTAACATGGCAACACTCGCAGGGAATATAGTAAACGCCTCACCCATAGGGGATTTCACCATGATCCTTCTAGCACTTGGGGCAACCCTCAGAATCAGATCAGACCAAGACCTCCGCACTATCAGGTTAGATGAGTTCTACAGAGGCTACAAAGAATTTGATCTCAATGATAGAGAGTATATAGAGTCCATAATTGTCCCTTGGCGATGGGACGGCTTCAACTTCGAAAAAGTTTCAAAGAGAAGAATGCTCGATATCGCCTCTGTGAATTCAGCAATGGCATTCCGTGGTAATCACCACAGGTTGGAGGAGGTGAGGATCACCGCAGGAGGGGTGTTCCCCTATCCCTTACTTCTCAGGAAGACAAGTGATTTCCTTACCGGTAAAGATGTCAGTACAAAGACCATCAAGGAAGCACTGAATATCGCTTCTATGGAGATCCACCCAATTTCAGATGTCAGGGGAAGTAAGGAGTACAAGAGCAAGCTCCTAAGGAATTTAATACTTGCTCACTTCGAAGAGTTGTTTTCGGATCACTTTGAACTACAGGAGGTACTGTCATGAGGAATATTGACGGACTGTCACATGTGACAGGAAAATCTGTCTACGTCGATGATCTCCCTGAAATTGACGGGACGTTGTATTCAGTTATTCTTACCTCACCCGTAGCACACGGAAGAATAGCAAGCATCAGTTCGGACATTAACCATCCAGATCTCGTAACGATCCTTACTGCAGAAGATATCCCCGGTGAAAACCAGATCGGGGGTATAATTCCAGACGAGGAACTCCTAGCATCAAAAGAACTCCACTACTTTGGCCAGCCTGTTGCCATAGTTGTCGCTAGGACCCTTAATTCAGCCTATGAGATCAGAGACATGATCTCTGTTAAGGTAGAAGAGCTCAACCCAGTGTTTGACCCCAGAGAAGCATATGAGAAGGGACAAATCATCGGATCTAAAAGACAATTTGAACTAGGTGACGTGGAGAATGCGTGGAAAGAATGTGATCATATAGTTGAGGGAAAAGTTGAGATTGGTGGGCAAGAGCATCTGTATATCGAAACCCAGGGAGCATATGCCCTACCGACTGAGAATGGGTATAAGGTAATATCATCAACACAGGGACCTACCTCAGTTCAAAAGATGGCTGCAAAGATACTAGGATTACCCATGCACAGGATAGAGGTTGACGTACGTCGACTTGGAGGAGGGTTTGGAGGAAAAGAAGACCAAGCAACACCCATTGCCTGCATGGCAATACTAGCTACTCACACCACAAGACGACCCGTTAAATTGGTTTTAGACCGTCATGATGACCTCAAGATCACTGGAAAAAGACATCCGTATTCAGCAGATTATAAAATCGGAATGCGGGGAAATAAGATCCATGCGTATGATGTCAGATTCTTCCAGAATGCGGGATCGGCAGCAGACCTTTCACCAGCGGTTCTCGAGAGAACACTGTTTCATGCCACAAATTCCTACTACATACCCAACGTAAGAGCTTGGGCGGTAAGTTGTAGAACAAATCTTCCACCAAACACTGCGTTCAGGGGATTTGGAGGTCCACAGGGGATGATTGTGATCGAAAGTGCAATTGATCATATTGCCAAAGAGTTGGGAGTTCCACCCTTTAAAGTACAGAGGGACAACTTAATTGGGGATGGTGATGAGTTCCCTTACGGACAGTGTGCAACGGGAGTGACACTCGTGGAGGCTTGGGAGCAGGTGAAGAACGACACGGTCGAAGTTATCAGGGAGATCGAGAACTATAATGTAACTCACACATTTAGTAAGAAGGGATATGCTTTCATGCCGATTACATTTGGCATCAGTTTTACAAACACCTCGATGAACCAAGCTTCAGCACTTGTGAATGTGTATGTAGATGGAAGCATTGGGATTTCCACGGGAGCGGTCGAGATGGGTCAAGGGGTGAACACACGCATACTTCAAGTTGTGACTAACTTCTTCGGACTTCCAGAGAGATACGGGAAGGTCGAGACTACAAATACCACGAGGGCAATAAATACCTCTCCTTCAGCAGCCAGCTCAACACATGACCTGAATGGGAAGGCAGCACTCGATGCGTGCAAAAAGATCAGAGAAAGGTTAGAAACCTTCCTCTCTGAAAGAGGATTTAATGATGTGAGGTTTACCGAGGGCAAGGTCATGTCCTTAGATGGAAAAAGTATAAGGTGGGAGGAGCTGATTTCAGCAGCTTATCTGGCAAGAGTGGATCTTGCAGCTCATGGATTCTACTCCACCCCACGGATCCACTTCGATAAGGAGCGGGAGAAAGGACATCCTTTCGCGTACCATACATATGGTGTAGCATTAATTACCTCAATTGTAGACTGCCTAAGAGGAACATCAAGAGTGGAGAATGTTTTCGTCTGTCATGATTCTGGCAAACTTCTGAATAGTAATTTAGACATCGGACAAATTGAAGGAGGAGTTGTACAGGGCCTTGGGTGGATGCTCCTTGAGGATTTGGTCTTTGACGACAAGGGAATAAATAGATCAGGTTCGTTATCCACCTACAAGGTTCCCGACATCGATTTTGCACCACGGACATTCGTCATAAAGTTCCTAGAGGTCACAGCCAACAAGTTAGGACTCAAGGGATCGAAGGCCATTGGTGAACCTCCACTCATGTACGCGATTGCAGGATACTTCTCTGTACGTGACGCAATGGATAAATTCAGAACGCTACGAAGAGGGGACTACACAATTCCTATGACGAACGAGCGGATATTCATGGAACTGTACGCATGAGAAAACATGCATGAAGGTACTAACGAGGAGAGAGAAAATGAAGCACTATCGATTTTGGCGAAGAGTCAAGGAGTTCATGGACGAGGGGATAACCACCACCATTCTCGTGGTTGTGGAGCATAAGGGTAGCTCTCCAGGAAAAAAGGGAGCAAAGATGGTGGTTGCAGGTACAAAGAAATATGGATCAATTGGGGGTGGTGTCATGGAATTGAATCTAGTACAGAACATAGAGACAATGATGCTCCCATGTATCAAGACCTTCGAGCACAGGGAGGGAAAAAATCCATCAGGTCTTATCTGCTCTGGATCTCAGAAAGTGTTTGTCTGCAGACCTAGCTTACGAGATATCAAGCAGATACTGGAGGGATACTCCAGTTCACCGCTTACCATCAACTATACTGAACAGGGGCTGCTCCTCTCAGATAAGGTGTCTTCAGTGTATTCGGAGAAGACAGAGGTCGCTCACAACTTACATATCTTCGGGGGAGGGCACGTGGGTTCTGCCATTTACAGAGTTTTCAAGAATCTGGATTTCAAAGTAACTGTCTATGATCACCGTAATCTGCCTGAGCATACGCAGATGGGGGACGCAGTGAGAGTCATCGACTACACCAAATTCAATACGAGGCTGGGAGAGAAAGACTATGTTGCAGTCGTTAGCTATGGGATTAAATTTGACATCCAAATCCTGACCAGCCTGTACAGGTCTGGGTCCCGACCCAAGTACCTCGGATTGATGGGAAGTAAGGCAAAATTATCAAGGCTAAGCCGGGAGCTGTTGAACAGTGGTATCTCAGAGAGTTTTCTCCAGTCCATCAAATCACCAATTGGTCTGCGAATATCCGATGGGTCTCCAGAGGAGATTGCAGTATCAGTGGCGGCAGAAATCCTGAAGTCAAAAAACTCAATGTAGGGAATCCTTCGAGTTGAGTATGACCAATGTCGAGGCGAGGATGACTAGTGATCCACCTCCTAGAACCCAAAGAGAGTACGTGACATCAAAGAACAGACCCTCAATTAGGTATGGGATAACAATCTGAAGGAGAAGGAGCACCGAAGCGGTGTTAGGGGAGAGGTACTTGAGCGACTGTATGTATGCAGTGTAGGCCATAATAGTCGAGAAGAATGCAAGGAGACCTATGTATTTCCAACCTTCGGTTGGAATGTGAGCTGGGTTGATATCACCTCCCGAACCCAAGGCCATGCCGATTCCAAGGATTGAGACGATCCCGATAATGATGATGTATAAACTGACGCTATCGGCGTTTTCCACCTCTTGGTTGAGGAGGCGGGAGGCGGAGGTGATGTAGAAAGCGAATCCAAGAGTAGATAACGCTGCGAAGGCTATACCCCTAAGATCTGTCTTGAAGACAGATAAGTTTCCCTGTGTGACCATGAGGACAACTCCCACGATCGCGAGCAGAACGAATAGTAGGTGCTTCTTGGACATTTCTGTCTTCAGGAGGAACGCGGAGACGAACGGAACCAAGATCAGGTACGAGTATGAGATGGTCGCAGAGATAGAAGGTGAGATGTACAGCTGACTAAAATACTGAGCGAGGATTGCCCATGCATGTGCTCCTGCTACGAAATAGGTCCACCTATTCTTCAATAGTACCGATACCTCTCGTCTCTTGGCTACAAGAATATAGGGTACAGTAAGAAGGAATGCGAGAAGAAAACGATAGGAAAAGAAGGTGAGAATATCGATGTACTGCAGCCCGAACTGAACAAAGATCGGTGCAAGTCCCCACCCGAGAATGGGAAAGGCAATAAATCCATATCCACGTATATCTGTGTCAGTCAATGAGGGTCTAGCTCGCCCCACTTTTTGAGGATATATATCTGTGACGTGCCTAGAAGCAGAGTCAGGATTAAATAATAGGAGGAAGATTCATGGTTGTGGACAAGAGCTACTCGGAGGTACTTAACTGCTCTGAGAACGTGGTTGGCAGAAGAAAGGAACTGGAGCTGATTCTGTCCGTCCTGTTGTCTGGACAGCACATTCTCCTCGAGGGACCACCGGGAACATCTAAGTCTACAATATTGAGGTATGTGACATCAAAATTGGATCTCCCCTTGTTTCACGTGGAGGGATCAGCAGACTTGACTCCGAGTAAACTGATAGGTACCTTCAATCCCTCCATGGTACTAGAACAAGGGTTCAAACCAGAGTATTTCGAGAAAGGCCCGCTATTCCAAGCAATGGAACATGGGGGAATACTGTACATTGACGAGTTCAACAGAGCTGCACCAGATGCCACTAATGCCCTCATACGGGCAATGGAAGAGCAAGAGATTGTCATACCGAGATACGGAGTAATTCGTGCAAAAGACTCATTCAGGGTTGTGGCCGCTATGAACCCTTTCGATGACACAGGAGTTTCAAGGCTATCTAGAGCCCTATTTGACCGACTTTGCAGGGTGAAGATGGACTACCAGACAATGGAGGAGGAAAAGGAGATTGTGAGGAAGGAGATCGAGGACGCCCATCCATCCCTCGTCGAAATCGGTGTCAAGATAGGGAGGGCCACAAGATACGACGACAGGCTACGGCAAGGAAGCTCTGTAAGAGGAGCGACAGATTTTGTCAAGATTGCTGAAAACCTTGCTTCTATCCGAGGACATTTCGATTCTGGGGTAATAATCGACTCGGCAAACGCTGCATTTTCGGGAAAGATATGGATCGAGAATCCTCTGAGTACCGCAGAAGAAATACTTCTTGAGATCATAGAGGCAGTACTGCAGTCGTTAGGTTCAGATGTTTTGTCAGACCTCTCAGAGTCCCTAAAAAAAAAGAACATGAAGACCTAATGAAGCAACTCCTTGAAGATATCAAAAAGATGGGATTTCTAAATAAGGAGGAGGAAGAATTTAGAATACTTTCCATATACGACGATTATGAGGAGGAGAAGGACTCTAAGAATGTAATTTCCCTAGAGGACGAGTTTTCAACAGGGATATTCGATGAGATTGATCTTGTCGGAAAACGGATGGACGGGAGCTCGAAGATCTTCTTCGAGAAGTCGAGGGACTTTGCAGCTAAGCTCATTCTCAACTTCATCCAGGGTAGATTGGGGGAAGTGCACAGCCTCCCACAGTACAGGTCGCGATCGATCAAGGAAGGACAAGAACTATTCGAGATAGATATTGACTCCACTCTTGAACACCATCTAGATGACCCCACTATGACAGTTCCATGGGTATTCGAGAGGAGGAAATCACGGAACCCGGTTGTACTTCTTGTAGACACGTCGTACTCGATGAATGGAGAGAAACTCCTCATGGCTGCGTTGGCGGTCGCGACCTTAGCGAAGTTGGTGGATCCGAAAGATCTTGCGATAGTGAGCTTTAATGATGAGGTTCTTGTCGTCAAGGGATTCAGGGATGATGTATCGGGACTGAGCCTCCTGCATAAGGTCCTATCACTCAGACCGCGGGGGTACACGGATCTATCCAAGGCATTGGATTTTGGAGGGAGATTGGTCTCACCCTTCGTCCCATACTGCAGACTTATAGTCATGACAGATGCCGACCCTACCCGTGGGAAGAATCCACTAACAGTTGCGGCAAGTTTACACCAACTGGATGTTCTCCTCTTCCCAATGGGGAACAAGTGGTTGGGCAAGAGGTTGAGTGAAGAGGCCCACTACGGGAAGACAATTGAGCTACACCGCCCTGAGGAAGTCCCAGAGGCATTAAAGAAAATATTTGACCCTAAGAGAGCTTGATTCTGGCGTCGACTACGATGTTTCTCTGAGGGAGGCTGATAAGGGGATTGATATCCATTTCCTCAAGAAAAGGATTATCCAGCACCAGTTGCTGAAGCTGCATGATTTGAGAAATTAACCCCTCTACATCACCCCCTGCATCCCCACGGTAGCCCTCCAGTAACTGGTAGACTTTTAGAGATGAGAGTTTGGACATTACGTCATCGCTCTGGAATGGGACTGAAAGGAAGATGATGTCATCGAGCAATTCGACGAGCGTCCCACCTGAACCTACCATAACAGCATGTCCGAAGACAGGATCCTTGACGACTCCAAGTACAACCTCGATGCCCTTGATGATGTACTCCTGAATCAGGACATCCCTGTCATCGTCGCTCACATTGTTTTCGATGTAAATATTCTGGATCCTCTCGTACACACGTATAAGGTCATCCTCCGTCTTCACATTGAGGAAAACACCCTCGTGCTCAGATTTGTGACTAAGTGTTACGGATGCCAGTTTGATTACTAATGGATACCCGACATTGGTCGCAACCTCAAGAACCTCATTTAGATTTCCTGCAACACCCTGTTTGGGAAGTGTGAATCCGTAGTCCTGCAGAACTTTCGCAACAATACTTTGATCCAGCGTTTTCCCCCTGTTTGCCTCTAGAAGTGGGTGTGGATGTGAGGGCTTCACCTCGACATTACTGTCTCTGGATAGCCATTCGGCATACCTCACGATGTGGGAAAGAACCATCCCCGCAGTAATAGGGTATCTATAAACAGGGAACGGGGTATCAGGGTAGGGATCTAGCTCTTCTTCGCATCCCATTGCTACACAGATTAAAGGTTTTGTGGAGACAACTTTCAGCTCTGTAAGCACGTCAAGTATATCTTGGAGCTGTATGAGGACCGGGGGGAGGGCAAGCACTATCACAGAATCTACATTGGGATCGTTCAGGAGCAATGCGGTCACCTCCTTGTACACCGATGAATCAGCAGATGGGAGGATGTCCACTGGATTGCTGACTGTAGCCTCAGGTGGGAGGATATCCATTAATCCAGTAAGGGTCTCAGATGATAGCTCTGCTATTTCCAGATCATGATCGACTGCAAAATCAGTGGTGAGCGTACCAGGTCCTCCTGCATTTGAGACGATTGCCACTTTTCTTCCACTGGGGAGAGGGGACTTCTGTAGACCCAAGCTCACATCCACCATGTCCTTAATAGTCTTCGTCCTTATGACCCCGCAGGATGCGAGAGCAGCATCAGTTATCTTGTCATTTCCAGCAAGAGCACCTGTGTGGGACATGGCAGCTTTTGACCCCTGAGCGGTAGTGCCGCTCTTGACCATGACGATGGGTTTGTCTTTGGCCACATCCCTCGCTATTTTGAGAAATGCATGAGGATCTGCGAAGGACTCCATGTAGCAGAGAATTACCTTAGTGTGTGTATCCTTAGAGTAGTATTCCAATAGATGGTTAGCATTAATATCTAACTTGTTCCCGATACTCACAAACTTCGAGAACCCTAGACCGAGCTCATTGGCGTATTGCATAATCACAGCACCGAGTGCTCCCGACTGCGAGATCAGACCAATGTTCCCACTGGAACATGGGATAGGTGAGAAACTGGCATTTAGTAATGGTCCATACCCATTGAGCACGCCCATTGAGTTAGGCCCGACCACTCTAAGCTCCCCCTCTTGGGCGACCTTACTGATCTTCATCTCCAGTTCAAACCCATCCTGCCCACTCTCCCTAAAACCAGCTGTTATGATGAGAAGAACACTCACCCCAAGGGCAACACATTCTTCCGTAAGGGTCAGGACAGAGTCTCTTGGAAGGAAGGAAATGACCATATCTGGCACCGTTGGAATCTCCTTTAAGTCCTTGTAGACCTTGAGACCTTGGATGGAAACGGCTCTACGGTTAACCGGATAGATCTCACCTAAAAACCCGAAAGAGAGGAGGTTGCGGAGGAGCTTCTGACCGAGAGAATCCTCCCGACGGCTTATCCCGACAATCGCGACTGATTTGGGATTAAAAACAGGATCTAATTCTGTGCTCACAGGAACTGCGGTCTTGTGAAATTATAAAAATTATAGCACCCGTTACTATCTGCGAGTGTGGAGATCAGCCGAGGAGAGAACGGAACTTCGGAGTGAGGTGCACAGTCTTATCTTCGGAGATCGAGATGACACCGTCTGCCTCCAGCTTATTGAACATCCGTGAGACCATGACAGGGGAACTGTGTCCGACTCTCTGTTTGATAGTGTCAATAGTAGATCCATCAGCCTCGAAAATCGCAAAAAGAACCTCATACTCTGTGGTCTCCAGATGGGCCGAATGGGGGAGATCGGGAGAAGTTATATAACCTAACTGGTGAACTGCACCAATAAAAGGGGCAAGGCGTTTTCGTTCTTCCGCATCCCTCTTTCTCTGCTCCTCGGCTTTTCTTTTCGCTTCTTCCAGTTTTGCTTGGATCTCTGGATTCCCCTTATCCTCGACCTCTACAGAATCTGTTTCCTTCTCTATATTCGATTCTTTAGATTCTTCAATACTTTCAACTTGAAATGACGTATCCTTGAGTCGGTCAATACCACGGACTATAGAAGGGTTAGCTAGATACTGGTAATTCTCCTCTATGACTATGTTATCCGCTTTGAGATTACTGAGGGTAAGGGTGAGACCTGGAAGTCCTGAAGTTTTCTCGGTAAGAGTGCTTAGGTCAATAGGGCCATGCTTGCAGATAAGTTTGAACACGGCAAATTCGGGGACGTTGTTGAGATCGTTACCATCCATATCTAAATTTACTGGGTACCCCGAATTACTAAGAATCCTGACAAGTTCTCTATCTAGATCAGAGAGGGAAGATTTTGTTGTGGTTGTCTCCTCTGGTCTTTCCTCATCCATCACCGTTGATAATTCTGCAATTATTTCCTTCTCATCAAGGATGGTCTTCCTCAACTTCGACTGTAAGGAGACACTGATCCTCCACTTCGACTCACCCTCGGAATAGTAGATCATATCATCAGCAGCCAGATTCGACAGTTCCATGGAGAGGAGCACAGGCCTTGACAACTCCTGCTCAATCTCACCTGTTTCGATAGGTTGGTTGTGGAGGATGATTGAGAGGATCTCAAAGTCAATACGCTTGAGAAGCTCGGGTAGAGGTATTTCAGGTGAATCTATCACCCCCATGGAGTAGAGGATCTTCCTGAGCTTCAATTTCTCAGACAGAATCTCTTTCTCTCGAAGAGCCTCCGTGGAATGAATATTCTCAGACTGGACAACCTGCCGTACAACCTTCTCCTCCTCCTTGGTTGCATTCTCTATGAGACCCTTTATTTCGGAGGTTAGAACCCACCGGTAATTCGTGTCCTGAGAGATTACCCTGTCCGCTTGTAAATTTGACAAGACCAGCGATAGTGAACTGGTGTTCTTAACAAGATTTTCCAATTCGGATGTGGTTAAGGCATCGGATTCCACAAGGTGGTAAAGTATCTCGATTTCGGGTACAGCGAATGCAGACCTTTCGTTAGATGTATATTGTATTCCAAGTCTCTCCAAACTGGAAAGTATGTGTCGAATTAGGAAATTCCTTCTCTCGATCTTAGAGGTCTCAGCAGCCTCCTTTGCTCTTTCCTGCTTAACGACAGCGGCAGTTGTGTGACTCCGTTTGACCTCATCGATCTTCGAGGTAAGAGCTCTGTCCAATCTCCATGTGTCAAAGTCATTGGTCACAAGCCGATCGGCCTTGAGGTTGGAGAGCGCTAGTGATAGAGAAGAGCCAGACATAGCCATTTTTTCGAGTTCCGAGGTTGTCAGATTATCGTGTTTATAAAGAAGAGCCAGGACCTCAAATTCGGGGATCTCAATAAGGTTTTTTGAGGGGGTAATATCGGCCAAATATGGTGAGTCCTTGATTGCCTCAATGAGGTACAGGTAGTCCCGATTATCTATGTAGACAATTCTTCCCGACTCTATATTTGTCATCTCCTCAGCCTCTATCTTGCTCGCCTCGATCTCGGCCTGTTTTGCGTTTCTGATCTCCTCAAATCTATCAAGTAAATTAGGGTGGAGGCTCCAGCTGTAGTCAGAGTTCTGTTTGATGACCATGTCTGCCTGAAGATTGGACAAGGCGAGAGAGAGGCTTGACGAATCGCTCATGTACTTCTCCAGTTCCTCATTACCCATAGCCTTATATTCAAGTAGAAGACGAATAATCTCTCCCTCCGTGGTTTCCATATTGATGCTCCCCCCTGATATGTACGAAGTCCCCTCTAAGACCATGGCAAAAAGCTGAATGTCAATAGATGGAGAGCTTTGAACGACAGACTGTGGTTCTTTAGGCTCTACAACAGTCTCTGCAGAAACAGCAATAGCTGACTTTAGCCTTTGATCTATGCGTGGACTAAATGCCCAGCGATAGGTTGTAGCTGACTGGACGATGATATCGTCCGCAGCGAGGTTAGAGAGTACCATTGCTAAGGACTGGGGAATGACTTGCTCCAGTTCCTCTGTACTAACGGATCGCATATCGTTAACAAGAATTAAGGCCAGAACCATGAATTCAGGTGTCTCGGAGAGCACTGCCCAAGAGAGATTCTTGCCAGGCATATAGCCAGCTTCCTCAAGTATTTCAGATAAAGCGTTAATTTCGTTCTGGGTTAGAGAAGTTTCGTCCATCGGATAATACCATATTTCCAATTATCGAAGATAAACTGATCGGACAATATGAATTAAAATGGCAAGGTGAGTTATATCTTTTCAACAGAAAAATTGTGATTTTCAGGGCAGGATATTGTAGACCGGTACTTCACAACTCCAGTAATTTCAGTATCTTTACCGATAACAATATCGTTTCCAACTATTCCTCCTTCAATGACCGCATGGTTTATCTCTACAGTCTCTCCCTCCACATCTCCCCTGATTCTCAAAATTGGGGGAGTCCCAGAGTAGAAGTGGCTGGAACGTCCTATGGACCTAAATGTCTTCACGAGGTACTTGGCCAGAGAGGGGAAATCGCTAATATGATTGATCTCTTCAGACTCAATCTCTGACATGATTCTCTTCTCAACTTCATCTATGTTGATTGAGATGTTCTTCCCTATAAGCCCCCCACCAATTTCTCCACCTGCGTATCTTGCAGTAAAAGTCTCGGCAACCACGTCCTGCAGAGTCTCTATCTTGCCAGTGATCTTCACATCGCTCGTTGACCTTACTGATTGACTCTGCAATTTCCCAGTAATTTTCACCTTGTCATCCGAGATGAAATCCCCACCACAGATAACCTTCCCTGATACCTTGATACCACCAGAACTGACGAGATCTCCACCAACCTTGAGTCCACCTGAGACCTTGGATTCCGAGGTAAGAGATGCATTTCCTTTGACCTCTACCTTCCCGCTGATCTTTGAATCCCCACTGACATCGAGGTTATCACCAATCTCTGCCTTACCAGAAATTCTGAGTTTGGAGGTTGCGATCGCACCTTCCGATATGAGTTTGCCGGATACAAGTACCTTCCCAAATGTGCCCCCATGGACTCTGCGCGCACCAGATACCCTAAGATCCTTCATGTCATGGCTCTCTTCTCCATTCACTTCAATACCCAACTTGTCAAGCTTGGATAGCAGGTCATTGTATTCTTCTTGGGAGATCTCACCCTCTTCGTATTTCTTCTGTAATTTTCGTTTTACTGACATACTAAATAATTACACAGATCGGCTATACTTAAGACATCTCAACATTGGTGTAGAATGCCCATAACCCACAAGTATTCAGCATACACTTCGCGGTTAATGAAGAAGAAAAATTGCTCCCGTCCCATTTTGAAAGGGATAATTTAAGACAAAAACGAAAACCAGAGATTCAGAAAGGAATATGGATAGCATAATTCGGGGCATCTGTATAAGTAGCCGTTACCAAAAGGATTTCGAGACTGTCAAGGGCTACATCCATCAGATCACCCCCGATGTCGAAGTATTTCCATTTTCTGATGTTTTGGAAGATCCTAGTGTGCTCGACCACTGTGATTTTATCTTTACAATTGGGGGAGATGGAAGCGTTGCGTGGGTAGTACGGGAGTTCTTCGATCGCTACAATCGAGTTGATCTTCTCAAGCCAATTGTCCCGATAATCCGACCGACGTCCGTGGGTTACCTGATGCAGATGAAATTTGAGGAGCGGGACTTCAAGAAGGGCTACAATAGGATACTGGAAGAGAAATATACGGTGGTAAACCGAACCGTTCTGAGCACGTACATTGGAGAGAAGAGGTTTATAGCAGTGAACGAGATTTTTGTATCCTGTAGTCCAAGATTGGCGATATTTAGAATTTCCATGCCAAGTATGGGAACATCTGTAACATCCATGACCAACACGATGGCTGATGGGGTGATGGTTGTCTCCTCAATCGGATCAACGGGCTGGAGTCTTTCTCACCAAGGGATGATCAACCTTAGTGAAGACGCTCTCCAGATAATGTTTGTCGGTGGAATCCACTCAGCAGCCAACTTCATAGTGCCAAGGGAGCCAATCCACATAGATATTGAGCTCAAGAATACCCCGATAACCGACGAGACAATTACGGCATACCAAGAGCAAAGGAGGTTACTCGGTATCCCAAAAGATCATGATGCTGAGGAGACGCTAAACATCCTCTTCGGGGTGAAGGTTGTCATTGACGGTAAGGTCGAGGGATTTGGGGTAGAGAAGCTCGAAGTGGACTCCACTCTCGAAGTCCCATTTGTCTTCATGCACAAGGAAACAAACCTCGATAAAGCAAGGAAGCTCACAGAGCAACCCAATGTTCAGAAATTAAATTATTAATCTAAAAAATATGTATAGGGCGTTCCTAACGCATTAATTCAAGATTGTCACATTATGAAGGATCTTCAGTTACAAATCGAATAGACAGAAAAATGGAACTACAAACCACCATGGTTCTTTTTTTCCAGAGACATCACTTGAAAAGGACTCTCCCCGTCCTTTTTGTTTATTAAGCAGAACAACCCTCTTTTCTTCAGATACAAATGGCAGTAGAGATCGAAGCAGAAGAAATCGAAAACATGACAGAGAAATTGAAGAACACAGAGCTTAAGGAAATTCAAGGACTTGGACCCAAGACCGCAAAAATGCTGAATGAAGGTGGAATCCATAACCCCAAGGATCTCATGGAAGCATCACTAGATGATCTAGAGAAGATAGGTCTTACCAGACCTGCAGCAAAGAAATTGAAGACAAACATCGCTGCTCAATTCCCGGAGATCTACGATAACTACACTCCAGGTATGGATCTTGAAGACATCGAGGGAATCGGCCCTACAACCGCAAAGACCTTGAGGGACAAGGGAATGAGCATTGGTATACTTGAAACTACACCGGTTAAGGAATTGGAAGAAAGATATGGTATTACCACAACAGCTGCCCAGAAGTACCAGTCCTTTATTGTAGATAATTTTAGAGGAGGATTCTTCTCAAACGCACTTGACGTATTCGAGCAACAGCAGAATGCTAAGGCCTTTACCTTTGGCGCAGAGAGCCTAGACAACGCTACCTTTATTTCCGAGATCGGGGTGGGAGGAATCAGAAGTGGGGAGACCTATGAGTTCTTCGGTGCTTTCAGGTCTGGGAAATCACAAATTTGCCACCAACTTGCAGTGACTGTTCAGCTTCCGGAGGAGCTAGGAGGTATTGGTAAGAAAGCGATTTACATCGACAGCGAGGGAACATTCTCTCCCCCAAGAATCATCCAAATAGCCAATAGATTCAAGGAGGAGAGAGGATGGGACAAGGATGTCAATGACGTGCTCAAAGACGTGATGTACGCCCGTGTGAAGAACTCGGATATGCAGCAGGCAGTTGCCATTAAGCTCTTAGAGATCCTTGGCAGGGAGCCCGACGAGTATGGAGTTCTCATCCTTGACTCTGTGTCAGCCCACTTCAGGGCGGAGTACGCAGGTAGGGGAACTTTGGCGGAGAGACAGCAGACACTAAATGCTCACTTGAATGTCCTGCACAGGATCGCCGACACTTACGGTCTAGCAGTTATTGTGACCAATCAGGTTCAAGCCAACCCTGCACAGTTCTTCGGTGATCCAACCAACGCAGTTGGAGGGAATATCATGGGTCACTGGGCAGGAACAAGATTCTACCTAAGGAAGTCCAAGGGAGAGAAGAGGGTTCTCAGGATCTTCGACTCACCGGTACTTCCAGAGATGGAGGCAGTCTTTGAGGTAACTGGATCTGGTCTCATCTCCTCGGAGTGAACAAGCAGAATCTAATTTTTTATGATCTCAGAGTAGTATATACCTAAATTCTTCTGGATTATTGTGTCCCGTGAGTCCTCTGACCTCTCGGGATAGTCACTTGTGTAGTGAGTACCCCTACTTTCCTTCCTGAAAAGGGCAGATCGAACAGTCAGATCTGCTACATCGACTAGGTTCCTGAGCTCAAGAATATGTGGTGTAACCTTGAATCTCCAATAGTATTCATCTACCTCTTTCCGGAGGACATCGATTCTCGTCTTAGCCCTCATCAACCTTTTAGTTGTACGGACAATACCAACATAATTCCACATGAAACGCCTCAGCTCTGCCCAGTTGTTTGAAATAATGACCGCCTCATCACTGTCTACCGCATCACCACTTATCCACTCTTTGGCACAGTAGTGTGGGATGTCGTTCTTGTCAAGCAAGTCAATTATATGCTCAGCACATGCAGTTGAGGTGACTGTGGCTTCCAGAAGGGAGTTGCTTGCCAGTCGGTTCGCACCGTGCAAACCAGTATTTGATACCTCACCGATTGCATATAGACCAGGAAGACTCGTCTCCCCCCTGACACTCGCCCTTATTCCCCCAACAGTGTAGTGTGACGCAGGAACCACAGGGATGGGGTTCTCTGCCATGTTCAGCCCGAACTGTTCGAGAGTGTGAAATATTCCAGGGAACCTGTCCCTAAGGAATTCCTCGCTGTGATGTGTGATATCTAGGTAGACATAGTCATCACCAGTGTACTTCATTTCATGATCGATGGCTCTGGCGACTATATCTCTCGGAGCTAGATCCTCAAGTTCATGCTTACCCTTCATAATTCTCCGACCATCAATTGTCTTGAGGACTGCACCCTCACCCCTTAAGGCTTCAGAGATGAGAAAATTCTTGTACTCGGGATTGTAGTAGAGCGTGGGATGGAACTGAGTAAATTCCATATTGGAGATCTCAGCTCCTGCTCGATAGGCAATCGCTATCCCGTCACCCGACGCGGTGTCTGGATTCGTGGTGTACAGGAAGACCTTCCCTGCTCCACCACTGGCCAAGACAGTGACCTTGGCTTCGAAGACAGTAACCTCGTTGCTTCTGCAATCGAGGACATAAGCACCAATAACCCTCCCGTTTACAAGGATGAGGTCGATCGCCGAATGGTACTCGAATATCTCAATATTTTGGCAATTCTTCACTTGTCTTACTAATGCATTCTCGATGGCCAGACCAGTCGTGTCCTTGACATGAGCAACCCTTCGGATGTGATGTCCACCCTCTCGTCCGAGATCGATGAGTTGGCTCTCTCCCTTGTCGAACCTGACACCATACTCCTTGAGAGTTTGGATAGCAACGGGTCCCTTCTTGATTATGAATTCAACAGCGTCCCTCCGACAGAGCCCATCACCGGCGATTAGGGTGTCCTCGATATGTGAGTCAAAGCTATCATGCTCTGAGAGAACTGCTGCGATTCCTCCTTGGGCATGCTGTGTATTACTGTCACTTAGTTCTTTCTTTGTGATTAGGGAGATGGAATGATCCGAATTCTTGGATAGTTTGATGCTTAGATTCAATCCAGCCAATCCAGATCCTATGACAAGAACATCTGATCTAACAGTCCTCTTCATTCAGACGTCCATATTCTAACAAAACTTTAATCCTATGTTTTGAACACTAGCTCAGATGCATCCTTTCGAAATAATTGGTTGATTTAGTGAATCAAAGGGGAGAATATTCTTTAAGGAGAGGGTTACTTCAGGATTGATGGAAGAGTTAGTTATACTCGGATCAGTCGCGGGGCTCTTAGCCATTGCCATTGGAGCAAACGACGAGACGTGGGCTACTGTCGTCGGCATCAGGCGTCTCTCGATTAACCAAGCAGTCGTGCTAGGTAGCGGAGTCCTGCTGATTGGGGCATTGACCTTTGGGTTCAATGTTGCAAAGACCGTCGGTACCGAGATATCAGACTCACCCTTCACCTTCGCACAGAGCCTGACAATTCTCATCACCGTAGCAGTTCTTCTCATTATAGGATCGTGGAAGGGACTGCCTCTCTCGACCACACACACCATGGTGGGGGCGACAGTTACGCTCTCACTTCTTCTTGGCTACAATGTAGAATCAGCAACAATTGTCAAGATTGTCTTCAGCTGGATAACCTCACCACTAATCGGATTCTTCGGAGCCTACGGGATCATGAAGCTCATCCTCTGGCTCAAAAAGAGGTATGTCAAGGGTCTAGATGACGTCGACAGACTTGAGTCGTGGTTCATCACCATCCTCCTCCTCTCAGTAACTTTGACCTCGTTCTCAAGGGGAGCAAATGATGTCTCCAATGCAGCTGCTCCATTGATGGGGGCATTTATCCAGCTTGCAGACCAAAGTGGAAATTCATTATATGCAAGAATCCCACTACTCATTGGAGGTGTGGGGATGGGCATCGGGTTGATCATTGTTGGAAGACGAGTCTTGAAGTCTCTGGGAAATGATATAGTGACTCTCAGTCCGACCTCGGCAGTTGCGATCCAATTCTCCACGGCCATTATCACCTTTGTAGCAGCAAGCCTTGGTATACCCGTGTCAGGCACCCATATCCTCGTAGCAGCTTTTATCGGTACAGGAAAGGCCTATGACGTTGACGTGAACATGAAAACCGTGAAGAGGATTACGATAAGTGCGGTCGGGACACCCTTTGTAGCAGGGCTAGGGGTGCTTCTTACATGGGGTGTGGTCAATCTCTTTATTGGGTGATACAAATGAAACTTACAAGGAAAGAACAGAAGGAACTATTCATCGAACTTGGACAGGTTGTCCAAGAAGCAGGTGAGTGCTATGCGAAGATGCTCAGAGTCGAGCTGATTGAAGAAATGTACAATAGGCTTAATGAGCTCGAGAGTAAGGGAGATGAGCTCCAAGCGAAGCTAGATGCTCATTACTCAACACAGAAGAATGCGCCCTACCTAACACTGGAGAGGGCAAAGCTCCTCAGGCGAATTGACGATACACTCGATAATTTCGCCATCGCAGCCCGGACGATGCACGTATTCGCGGGAGCAGTTCCAAGCGACTTTGTCGAGAGAGCAACACCTGTCTCCAAACTGCTGAAACTTGTGGCTGAGTATGTCAACGATGCGATTGTCAACCTCTTCACTAATTTTTCACAGGCGCTCAAACTCACTGGGAAGATAGAGGACAATAGAGACAAGATCGTGGATCTGACCTTCGAGTTGGAGACAGATTATTTCAAATCCCTCAACGGAGAAAATGCATGGAAGCAGTTTACAGCTGTAGAACGGATTATGAAGAGAACAGCTGCAACTGTTCAACGGATGAGGGATACAGCAGAGATCATTGAACTTATGGTGTACAAATTTTCTGCGGAGTAGCTATTCCCTCGCCTCAAGAGTATTAATGATTTCAACAAGGCTTAGAAGGAGCTCGTGCTCATCCTCATTTATTACCCCGTCTTCAGTGACAACCTCCACTGCCTTGTTCCATACCCTCTTCCGCCACTTGTCCAATTCTTTCTTCTCCTCGGAGTCAATTATCCCATCTTCCATGGCCTTGACCAGAACACGAGAATACCCATCTAACTCCTGAATTATAGAGTCCAGCGTTTTTGCCTCATCGTCAGATATCCTTCCATCCCTTAGAGCTGTTGTCCTCAGAATTGCGTAAATTGTGTCCACAAGTAGGTCTGGAAATAAAGGATTAAAAGGATTTGTAGGATCAGTGCGAGTGGAGGAGTTCTAGCTTTCTTTTCCATTCTTCGGCACTGGCTACGTCCCCCCTTTCCTCGAATATCTCCACAAGTGCCTCCATTGCAGGAACAAATCCCTCATTTGCGGCTTTCTTATAGATCTCAAGAGCTTCGTCTATGTCACCAGTCTCCTCAAGAAGGAGACCGAGGTTGATCCCTGACTGGAGCACTCCTTTTTCAAAGGCATTCCTGTAAGCAGATATTGCCGCGACCTTATCGAGGGGTTCGTAGATAATCCCGAGATTGTGGTACGCGGGTGCGTACCCTTTTTTACCGCTCATTGTGTACCACTTAATCGACTCCTCTATCTCATCTCTCTCTTGGTAGATAACACCAAGATTATACATGGCCTCGACTGCTCCCCTATCTGCATGTTCCTGCAGAAGTTGGATAGCCTCATCCACCTTGCCTAGCTGTAACAAAGTGTGGCTGAGATTAAGTACAAACCCGAGCCCACCATTTTCCAGATTATCCCTGTAGAACCTCTCTGCATTCTCAAAGTCGTTCTCGATAAGGTAAGTCTGCCCGATTGAAATCAAACCATCGAGTACACCAAGATCGTAGGCCTTCTGGAACTGGACTCTACTACCCTCAAAATCCTCCTTCTCAGCAAGGCGGTCTCCCAAGTACAAATAGGCACGTGGTTCACCTGCCTCAGCAGCTTTGACCAGCCACTGCTCTCCTTCTTCTTCCCTACCAGTGTCAAAGTTCAGTCCAGCGAGATTGATCATAGCTTGGGCATGTCCCTGAACAGCTGCGATCTTGTACCAGTTCTCTGCCTGGTCAATCTCACCCAAGTTCTTCAGAAGAAGACCAAGATTGGACATGGAGGGAAGATCCCCCTCTTCTGCAGCCATTCTCAACCACTGTTTTGCCCCATCAAAGTCGTTCTCAGACATCAGGAGGAGACCGAGCTTGCTCATCGAACTGACATGTCCATTTTCCGCGGCCATCTTGAGCCATGACTTTGCTCCATCTAGGTCTTCCTTCTCTAGCTCAATGGCCAATTGGTACATCGCGTCTGGGGAACCAGATTTGGCCTTAGCGTAGAGAGCAGTCAAATCACTCATTCAATACTAATTCAAGAAATCGATCTAATTAACTTCAAGATGCAGACCAACATCTTATGTACCACCCTGTTGAAAAATTATTGTGAAGGTCACTTTACTACAGACCGATGTCGTGTTTGGGAAGCCAGAAGTAAATTTCTCTAACATAGAGGCGAAGTTAGAAGGGATCGGGGGGGAACTGGTAGTACTTCCAGAACTGTTTCTAACAGGATACCACCCCGAGAGCATACATCAAAGTGCATTTTCTGGTGGTAAAGGTGGCGCACTGGACTGGATAACTCGACTGTCCCTGAAAGAGGGAATAGCGATATATGGCTCGATAGCAGAACTTGATGACGGGAAGTACTACAATACCGGCATCCTTGTGAACAAAGGAACCTTAGTATCCAAGTACAGGAAAAGTCATCTATTCGGGCCAATGGGAGAGAAAGATATCTTTGCGCATGGGCGGGATATCGTGACAGCGGAACTGCAAGGTCACAGGCTAGGACTCTCTATCTGCTATGACCTTAGATTCCCTGAGATATATCAAAGACTTGCAAGTAGGAGCTCGGAAATTCTTCTTGTCAGTGCAGAGTGGCCAAATACAAGGATCTCACATTGGGTTGCATTGGCTAGAGCGAGAGCAATTGAAAATCAGATTTTTGTAATTGCAGTTAACAGGGTAGGGACAGATCCAGAGTACACATACGGGGGAAACTCCGTAATATTCGATCCGTACGGGGAGGCCATTTGCCACCTCTCGGATAAGGAAGAGACATGTACAAAAGAGATCGATCTATCAGTTGTACAGAGGTTCAAGTCACAGTTCGATGTAAGGTCTGACAAGTGGATCCATTAGAGATAACTGAATACTATCTTATCAATGACAATGAGGATAAGCATAAGGAGCATCAGTGGGTGAAGCCAGTTTTTGAACCGTTTGGCAGTCTGGTAGTTTGGATTACGTACGAGGGGGATTCCAATAACAAGGATGAGAACTATAAATGCCGCAAGCCCTATATAGAATATCCAACCAAAGACTCCATTTAGTACGGGAATGATGGTCATTGATAGGGCGAATCCGACAAGCACTAGGACAAAATATGCAGCAACCTTCTTGCCATAGAGAACCGCTATCGTCTGCACGCCATACTTTGCATCACCCTTTGTATCCATGATCCCCTTACACACTTCCCTTCCAGTGTTGAGGAAGGCTGAAATAATAAAGAGGTAGATAGAGGCAGTCCAGTTTATGAATGGCCAGAAGTTATCCCAACCACTGGCTGCTGCATCACCGTAGAGGAATGCAGATGTAGCAGTTATACCGACAGTTAAGTTTCCTATAAAACCCATCTTCTTTAACCGAGCATTGTAGCTCAGTGACAGTACGAGAGTGAGAACCATAATAAGGGCGCTTTCGGGGGAGAGAAATGCACCGCTGATGCTCCCTATGACAAAGAGAATAAGCATGTAAATGACTGCCTCTTTCTTTGAGACCCGCCCAGAGGGGAGGGCACGATTCGGAGCATTTATCCGGTCTATATCGATGTCTAATAGATCATTGTGGATCATCGCGATTCCTGTGTAGGATGTGGCAACAACAACTGCCAAGACATAGGTTGTTAGAGGGGAATTGGGGTTCCCAAAGAATACACCTGCCAGAGCCATGGCTGATACCATGAACACATTGATAGGTCTCAGTAGCTTGACGTAGTCTATTGCTGTAATTCTGATCAACTTTAGGGATGTATGTGGATTTATATTAATATTCATTCATTCCTTGACTAATTTAATAAGTAGACATAATTGCTTTTCTCACTCGTCTATTCCTGACTTGTACGCATACTTATCCCCTGGAAATTCCCCACTCTTCACCTCAGTAGAATATTTTCTAATCGCATCCTGGATAATTGGCTTAATCTGGGCATATTCTTTCACGAAAACCCGTGCGTAGTCCCCCATCCCTAGCATATCGTGCATCACAAGAACTTGACCGTCACAGTGCTTTCCTGCCCCTATACCAATCGTGGGAATATCGAGTGCCTCTGTAACAATTCGAGCAGCCTCTACCGGAACAGCTTCTAGAACTACTGAGAAAACACCTGCGTCTTGGAGCTTCAACGCGTCATTTTTCAGCTGTTCGACTGCCTTCCTAGTCTTCCCCTGCACCTTCCATCCCAGTTTGTTGTAAGACTGGGGAGTCAGTCCGACATGACCCTGAACGGGAATACCAATCTCGACAAGCGTGCGAATTGTCTGTACATTCCTCCCCGCACCCTCGAGCTTTACCGCATTGGCACCACCCTCCTGTATCATCCTACCCGCGTTCTCAAGAGCTTTGCTCTCATTGATCTGGTAACTCATAAAGGGCATATCAGCGATCACAAGTGCATTCTTCGTAGCTCGACTGACCATCTCCACATGATATATCATCTGTTCGACCGTAACAGGTATGGGGGTCGGATGCCCCTGAACGACCATCCCCAATGAATCCCCGACAAGGAATATATCCACGGAATCTGTCTCGTCCATCATGCGAGCGAATGTGAAGTCATACGCGGTCAATTCAACGATTTTTTGACCATCGTGCTTCATCCGTATTATATCGTTGACCAACCTTTTAGCCATACAATTTGGTTGTACTCTATGAGGATAATAGTCTTTTCCTCTGAGCTATTGGTTGAGATTTGCCTCTTTCCGAGCGTAGTAACCTGTCGAATATGCGATGAGATCAAGCTCCTGTGCAAAGCGGAATTCACTGCGTAGGTACCTAAAGCCAATTACTGCTCCGAATATCAACCCTAGTGGGAATACTATGGATGAGATATTCCAGATCATGTGGAGAAAGACGCTTCGCCAGTACTTCGAGAATTTGCTGTCAAGCAACCTCACCTTATACATCCCAACACCTACTCCTGCCAGACCTGTGTAGAGGGGATGTCCTAGAATCTGTATCGCACCTCTGAGCACAGTCACACCAAGCCCAACAACAAGACCCTCGTCAATGGTGAAAATTATACCATACAGTATATTCTCTGCAAAGGAGAAACCTGCACCAACTGCAGAACCGTAGATCAAACCATCAAGGGGACCGTCGAAACTCGCATGCTTAGATAGGTAGATAACCATTAACAATTTGCTAAATTCTTCAACTACTGGAGCGATTCCTCCTGCAGATAGAATGGTGAGTGTATCTGAATCCGTAATCCCACTCTTCAGGATCTCCAGAGATGTCCATGATAGGATGAAGGCCAGAAGGGTCGAGAGTATTCCAAGGACGAACGCGAGAGCAATCCTAGATATGGGTTCAGGCTCTATTCTGTCCTTCCTGTAATAGTATATCAAAACAATGAGGGAAAATGTGGCAGACAACCCTATGATTGCCAGCCATTGGTAATCAAATATCAAGTATTATGATTTCCGTATTTTAATTAAATATAAGGTCTTCCTCAGAGGGAGAATGAGGATAGTTGAAGCTGAATGTCTGAGACCAGATTTGCGATGGATTGCTTGTTCCCCATCCAGTGGGCAAGAATTGAACCATATTGATGCTGGATATGATCTGCAAGATTCCGGGTCATATCCTCTATCTCGGGGAAGACAATGTCGCAGATAGAGATAACCATGACATTGGGTCTAGATTCAATAATTAACGTACCCCCCACAGCATTTATCTCTCGTATACCTCCTGACCCAAGGATCTGAGTCTCATGGAAGACAGAGCTGATAGCGGTAAGAATACCTGCAAGCAGATGTTGTGAAGACCCATGATCCGCCTGTGGTCTCTCAACAAAGGTCTGCGTGTAGTGGTAGAGAAGTCTTCCGTCTGGAGTCAGAAACATGAATGAAGGGATATTTAATGGGATGAGGAAACGGAGAGATTCCTTCTGGGTATCGATCCAGATGCGTACATCCTCAAGGCTATCTGGGATCTCATCGGTGAGCGAGAGGAAGAACTTTTTCAACTCATCTAGTTTTAGAGAGATAACTGGGACGATCTCCTTATCACTACTAGTGATTAGTGAGCGATGAGCAAGAGGGTAAAATTCAAGAAAATCCTTAATGAACGCATCAAGTATTGGATCTGCTATGATCTCTGCTGCGTCCTCATTCTTCATCCGATATCTCTGCACAATGAAGGGAACCGTGTCAAGGGCGATGGTCAAAGCCCTCCAAGCCTCCCTCTGTGCCTGAACAAAATTGGAGGAGTACGCATTGTAGTTCGCCACGATTGAGAGATCCTTGCTGTATAGCAACCTAGAGTGTGCAATTCCCTCAAGGGATTCAATGACCTTCTGAGACTGGAGACTTGTATCCTCGATCTTGTACGATAGTTGTTTAGCGATCTTGTAAGATCTCTCGGCATCAGGGAATAGTGATTCCTTGTTCAGATGTTCGCCGAGTAGGAGGTACTTCTCAACGGCCTCTTGGATGTATGTCTGGAATGCAGAATGTGAGCCATTAACCAGTGAGTAGTCACCAAGATACGCCAGTATAAGAGATTCCTTTTCCAGATTCCCTAGCTTGCGGTATAATTCCTTGGACTTGGAGAGAAGGGAGATCGCATGGTCTATGTCTTTCCGGTAGAAATTGATTCTTGCCTGATAGTAGTATAGTTCTGCAAGGATTTCATCGCGATCCTCAGACACATTTTCGATCTCTTTCTCAATCTCAACTACAATATTTTCAGCCTCATCGAAATTGAATATATCTAGATTTCGTCGAATGTTAGAGAATTTCTCTTCAACTAACTCATCCACAGGGTAGAATAGATTGATATATTATCAACTTATTGATTCTTAGGATAGGCATTTTTCAGTATTGCGGGATTGGCACTCAGGCGTTTCCTTACAGGTTCAAGGAAGATATTTAGATAGGCAGCAACACCCTGCTTCAAATCAAGTGGATGCAGATCACCGGAGACATATGCCTTCTCAAGGGCAGTGTAATCGGAAAAGCTGATTGTCCCCCCGAATTTCTCCGGTCTCACAATCTCTATATCCTTCCCCATCCTCTCCGCATAAGGAGCTATTACTGTCTTGACGAGGGAGAGAACCCCATTTCCTTCAACCTCTTTCTCAGGGCAGAAAGATTTGTTCATCTTTTTCTTGACAATTTTGGCGGAGTCGTGGCAGTTGATCTTACTCCCCTCGTCAGACGCACTCATTTTCCCGCCCGTAAGTCCAGGGAGCAGTGGTGTGAATACGCATATAGGTTTCTTGTATCCCAACTTTGGAAGTACCTCACGACCAAGCATATAGATTCCCCTCTGATCAATACCACCGAATGCTATATCGGCTTTGAGGTGAGGAACATCAATTGACTGCATGAGAGGGTAGATAAAACTTCCAAGTTTCGGATCATCCTTCTGCCGGACAACCTCAGCGCCAGCTCTTCTTGATCTCCCATAAGTAACGATTGAGGACAGTCTGAGTAGATCTAATGCGTACTGCTCTTTCAGTTCGAACTCACTGCCAAGGACAAATTTCAGTGAATCTGTAGATACCCCTATTCCTTCGAACAATCCCAGTATCACCTGCTTGTAGTACTCAGATCGGTGCTTCAGTAGTTCGAAAGGACTCTTCATATCGTCGAGATGGGAGTGGAGATCAGCCAATAGGATGGTGAACTCAACACCTGCTTCTAAGAAGTCAGCGATCTTGGTAATGGGGATAAGGTATCCGGTGTGCACCATACCGGTGGGCGCGGTTCCGAAATAGGCAGTTACGTTCCCTCGTTCAAGAACCTGCATGAGCTCGTCCTCGCTCACAATCTCCTGTGTATTTCTTTTAATTCTCTCAAAGGCGTCTTTGGGGTCCACAGGTGATTTGAATTTGAGAGATATTTTAAAACATTGGTCTAACTCATTTCCGAAGCAGCGCCTTTTCGACCGTCTCGAAGACCTCCAAGATGATCAACCTACTAGATAGCTCTGAATCAATAGTTGTACGGACATTATCACACTTGTTCATAGGGTGGATGGACACTCGGAACTCATTATTGTCCACCTCATAGTGAAAGGGATAAAGCCTGCAGGCAAGTGGCTTAAACTCGTGGATACTACAGAGGTTCTCCTCTAGGAATACACACTCGTTCGTGAAGGGCTTTTTCTTCAGGAAGTAAACTTTCTGCATCCCTCTCCCATCGTTCGTGGGGATGATCGAGACAGAGTTATCAGCGATAAACTGGAAAGTATCATACCCGTTGTCCTCTATGCGACCTACCTCCTCCTCAGTTACAGGGATAGTGAACTGCTTGCAGCACCTCCCAGTACTTTGACAGATAAAATCCACTCCATTTAGAACATGGATATTCTTGGTATTCATGTCTATTGAGCCAATGAGAAGTTCCTTCATAAACTGTAAAAGAAGTTGAAGATATTTTACCATTGGGGAATTTCACGAAATATTCCTTCAGATCGAGTATACTTCACAAGTAGAGAGGAGCGGCATTCATGGATAAACGCAATTTCGAAATATTTCAAACCATTGAAAAAAAGTATAGAATAATATCAAATGTGTTCACACTATTCGCGATAGGTCAGAAATGAAAAATGTATAAAGAAGTTCTATCAACGTACAGTCAAGGAAGAGTTTATATATAGCCGAACAATACAGTAATTTAGGTGAGATGTCACTCTTAGTGAGATCATTACCTGAGCCGCTTAGCCTGTTGTTTTTATACCACCATAAACCACCTAAACCAAACAGGCTACACTCCATCTTCGGCACCCGTTATTTTTCAGCACAGGTGATAATCTAACTCTTAACAAAAACCTCTTTCAATGAGGAACGAGATGGTAAAACGTGCAAGGAGAAAAGACAGATCCTGCAACCAGTGGGTTCCGATATGTTAAAGGACCTATGGATCTGTTCTACTTTTTCAGTGATGAAAAGTCACGGGACTACGCATCCCAAGCATTGAATTTCTTCCTTCACAATGCAAAACGCCACGATGAGAGCCATCCAATATTTAAACGGATAATCAGGAATCTCTACGACGAAAGTGGCGGGATGGAAGAGCACATTGAACACTTCTTCATTAAACCCGAAGATCACATCAACTCAGAGTACAAGGATGTTGACTTCGAGTACCTCAGGATACTTGAAGGATCATATGTTGATTCCGTGGAAATGGTCGATAGCCACATCCTCCGAGTGAAGACAAGGATCGGCAGAATAATGCGCATCAATCCTTTCACCCGCTTCTTCCGTCAGTTCAATACCTATGTCGGTCTGATATCACAGGAAGCAAGGTTTTTCGCACCCAACGGGACAGTATCCCCGCAACACAGGGGATTAGCAGGATTGAGGACAATGGAGAAAATCCTTCTATCCATTTTCCAGAAAAAGGATGGAGAGATCGAAGCAGGAATAGTTGACCTCATTGAACTCATTATTGACATCATGGAGGACAACAGATTTGTCCACCACGATGATTTCCTCCTTCTAATCCTCAGAATGAACCTAAAACGTAAACTCCTAATCCGCGCAATGAAAGCAGTTCAGAATACCGACAGACTACTTCCACTCTACCAAGATTCTACAGGGTGGATGAGGAAAGAGATACGGTTTCTACTCGAGGATGAGCAAATAGAGTCCCTCCACAAGAGACCTAGGAGCAGGGAGCACCCGGAGTTCCCGGCTATAGACGTAGAGGGGGTAAAGGAGCAATTGAGGAAGATATTCCCGAAGAGGAGGAACTACGACCGCTTCATTGATCGCCTAGCCGTGACTATGCACCGGGTACGGGAAAACAAGTACTCCACGAAGACAAAGGCACCAGAAGGATATGTTGCAGCCCTCGTTCACACTGTGCCGGGCGTTGACGGAAGGAAGGCCATGATACTCCCCGGACAGGATCCCTTGGTCATAAAACCAGTGGCTAGTAATCAGCAGCTCAAAGAGGACATGCCCCTCGGTTCGGTCTTCGTGGTGTGGATTGCTAAGAACACCGTGAATACTCTCTCTTACGTTTACCAATCAAAGAGTAAGAATCTCTTCTATATCAAGATCCATCACTAGATCGAAGCAGATGTTTATTACGGGTGAAGTTAATCGTCTATCGTGAAATTCAGTCGTGAAACTTTCGTGGAGAAGGGAGGCTACATCCCAGACAATGAGCTCATCACCCTCGTTAATGTCTCGGTAAGACTCGGGAAGCCACTTCTTCTCGAGGGACCACCCGGCACTGGGAAGACTGCTCTTGCGAAAGCTCTTGCCGCAATATCGGGGAGAGAATTGATCAGAATACAGTGTTTCGAGGGGATCACGGCAGAGCAGGTTATTGGTGAGTTCAACTACACAAAACAGCTCCTAGCACTTGAGAAATCAAAGGGAACCGAACTTGCAGACCTCTTTTCTGAGGATTACTTCATACAGCGAGCACTTCTTCGCGCACTGCAGTCACAGTATCCCGTAGTTCTTTTGATAGATGAGATCGACAGATCAGACGAGGAGTTTGAGGCATTTCTCCTTGAAGCTCTAGGTGAGGGGCAGATAACCGTGCCAGAGATCGGGACGATTAAGGCTAGATCGACTCCGATAATTGTACTTACTAGCAACAACACCAGACCTTTAAGCTCTGCACTCCGTAGGAGATCGATATTTATGGCTCTTGAGTACCCCGATCCTATACGGGAAAAAGAGATACTCAAGCTCCATCTCCCAGAGCTGGATGATCTCTTAGCTGACAAAATCCTATCCATCGTCAGGAAATTGAGAAGCAATGAAAGGATTGCAGATCCTCCTTCGGTAGCCGAAACGATAGAGTTTGCTCAAGCCCTATTGATCATGGGCGGAGATGTCCTTGATCAAGAGCGATTGGAGGAGCTCTACGGAATCCTCCTTAAATCCAAGGGAGATCTATTCGAAGCGAAGGGAAAGTAGAATGGTGAGACAGGAGTTCTTATCGCAACTCAAGCAGCTAGGATTTAGCATCAGTACTGCAGAGCTCATCGATGTCATGAGGGTCACGGAGTACGCTACCGACATCCAAGAGCTAAGGACTGGGGTCAGAGGGGTTTTATGCAAGTCCCTCCCGGAACAGAAGATCTTCGACATCCTCTTTGACATGTATATCTCGGGAGTCGCACTTGGGGAAAAGACAGCAACAGAAAGGTTCAGGGAGGAACTGGTAGAAATGATGGAGGGTGACCGCCCGCAAGCTGAGAGTCAGATAGACCCCATTAGACTTGGGATTGGGATGCTCGTTGAGAGACAGCTTAGGGGAGTTCAGTCCGACTACAAGCTCGCCATGAAGAAACTCTTCAACGAGGGAGAGTCAGCAGCAGCACGTCACATCCTTCTCCGGTATATTATGCCAAGTAGCAACACTTTCTCGGATATCCTCCAAAAAAAGGATAGAGTCATGGCAAGTATAAACAACTCTCTCAGGTCTGCCTTTCCTGAACTAGCGGATACTGGCATACAGACCCTTGAACAAGCACTCGTAGAGGAGATTAAGGAAATGATGAGATCCAGAGAAAAGCTTGGACTTTCTTCCAGCCTCACAGCATTGACAATTGAAGACCGACCAATTATCGAACTGGAGGACAGTGTGGAGTTACAACATTCCCTCCGTGTCTTTGCCAAGAGCATCGCCAGTAAGCGGAGTAAGATGCAGAGATCAAGGAAGAGACTCGACATGCGGCGGACAATCAGGAAAAATATCCAGAGAGGAGGAGTACTCATCGAGCAGGTCAAGAGAAACAGGGTGAAGAGCAAGCCAAAAATCTTGGTTATGACAGATGTCAGTCCATCGACCATGCATGCTTCCAAACTCTTTCTGTCCATCATTCAGATGGTCAGGAACTCATTCTCCGACATCCACTACTACGAATTCATTGGGAGCCTCATAGACGTAACCACCGAGGTCAAACGATCATCATCTATCCACAATTCAATTGATAGGATCCTGCAAAAATGGAAGGAAGTTAAGGGGGGGAAGGAGTCCAGTGACTACCAGCAAGCCCTCAAGGAGTTCGTCAGGAGTGCGGGACAATTCCTAACCAGCAGCTATACCGTTATCATACTTGGAGACTGCAGGGACTGGCTTGGAGGGTGGCGGGATGGCAAGCCGATAAGTACGGATATAATCGAGTCGATCTGCTCCAAAACCAAAGGGGTGTATATCTTCAATCCTGAACCTGTAGAGCAGTGGGATAGGGGGGACAGCGTTGTTAGCCACTACCGTAACAGTGGTGCAGTGGTTCTCGAAACACTTACTCTAAGGCAACTAGCGAAGAATCTAGAGCTCGTTATCTCTAAGTAGAGCTATGAGTGAATGATATCCGTCCTCGAGGAATCCCGCACCTATCTTCTCGAAATCTGACTTGTCAAAGGCACCTGGAAAGCCTAGGACTCTCATCCCTGCACGTATAGCACCTCTAGCACCATTAACAGAATCCTCAATCACCACACACTCCTCGGGAGGAACTCCCAATCGCTCTGCAGCAAGTAGAAAAACATCAGGGTGAGGTTTGCCATTCTCCACCTCCTCAGCCGAAGCGATGACAGAGAACTTGTCGAGGAAGCCAACCTCGCTCAGAGAGAATCTGATCTTGGGGAGTGACCCCGAGGACGCTACTGCGAGTGCGATTTTTCTGTCTTTGATCTCTTTCAATGCCTCCTCGGCACCGGGAAAGCCCTGCAAATTCCCACTAGCAGCGTCACGATATGCCTGCTCCTTCGCCTTCATAAGCGTCGATAGATCATAATTTTTCACCCCATATTTCTCAAGGTAGTACCCCAGAGAATCATGGAGTGCCTTTCCGATTATGGGAGTGTAATCTGTCCCAATATCGATATCAAAATATCGTTCGAACACTGTATTGAGTGCACTACAACTGAGTACCTCGCTGTCAACTAGAACACCATCACAGTCAAATATTACTGCTCTCATCCTCTAGTATTCTAGAAATTCTTCAGGAATAAGACCTCTTTGGAAGAGGATTTTTGTCTCGTTCTTCCTGAACCTGTGCACCAGCTCACCCTTAGATTCGGGGTGTAGTCCGTACTCAGGCATGC
>WAMJ01000182.1 GCA_015522385.1 Candidatus Heimdallarchaeota archaeon | reverse complement strand
CAAAGCATCGAGTGCTGGGACCTCAACAGCTTGGGGATCATGGCAGAGTGCTAGTAACCCGACCTTGAGGGATGTCCACGAGTATATTCTTGTGTTCTCCAAGGGAACTATGAATCGGCAAAAAGGCGAGAAGGAGAATACAATAACCCGGGATGAGTTTCTTGAGTTCACCAAATCTATCTGGTCCTTCCCAACCGCTTCGGCGAAGAGACTTAATCACCCTGCCCCCTATCCCGTGGAATTGCCATATAGGTGCATCCAGCTATACTCGTACAAGGGAGACGTCGTTGTGGATCCCTTCATGGGTAGCGGTTCGACTGCTGTTGCTGCACTGAAGTCAGGAAGAAAGTTCATAGGAATAGACAACGAGAAGACGTACGTAGATCTGGCCAACGAACGTGTTGAGCTTTGGAAACTTGAGAAATCGCATCCACAAAGTATTAAGTGACCCTGTATGGTCCACTAATCTCCGTAAAAGGATATACAACTTGTGTGTCAATTTGGGCATATTTCTGGAGGATGGGCGATAAGAATTTGTCTTTTTTGTTTATGGGGAATTTCACTCCAACGGTGTACACACCTGCAGCAGGTATAATGACACCTTTAATCTTCCGTCCCCCTATCACCAGATCCAATTCAATGAAGGCCTTGGCCCGTAGTGAATGCCCCACTCCATCCTTCAAATTAATAGATGGATGTTCGTGGCTCAGAATCAGTGTGTGCACATCCTCAGGAATGTCCACATAGATATCCCCATGGATGAAAAGGTATCCTGCCAGTTTGATCGACCTTGAAACCCTCCAATGGGTTTGGAGGAGATCATAGACTCCCATCTTCAGGAAGGGATCGTGATTCCCAACAATTAGAACAACCTCACAGACCTGAAAGAGATCGAGACCGAGCAGTTCCTCAAGCTCGCTACGTTCTTGAATCGATAATCTGGTGGTGTTGTGCTTAATGTCTCCGTTGAGTATTACTCTCCTGATATCAAGCGTTTTTCCAATATCGGTTAGCTGCTTGACAATCTCCCTGATATTTCTGCTCTTATACCGTGACTGTGATCTCAGAATAGCCTCGTGTTGCCCAAGGTGAAGATCCCCGAGAACGATGGTTTTGATAGAATCAATGTACAATATTGGGCTTCTTCCGACGATTGAAAGATCGTCTGTTCCAAGGAAAAAGAGACTCATGCAGGGATAATCCTTCCGGACGAGAACCTGAAGACAACCTTCCTTCCAGTCAATTCTGCCTTACCCTTTGCATGGATAATCTCTACCATCTGGAGGGTCTCATTGGGATTACTCGGATCCTGAACTGGTGTCACCCTCATGACTCCGTCCATCTGGTGCTCGATACCCCGAAGAAGGATAGGATCATGGGCATCTGCGTGAATGGTAATTATCGAGGACATCTTGTTCATGTTATCCATAGCCCTCCTATTCTGTATGAATGTGAAGACCTCCTTGTGGTTGTCCGATGCGTGAATTATGGAGGAGAGACTGAGGACAGCTCCTCTGATCCCAGTAGTGGGACCCTCTTTGACATGGAGAAGGGATCGTCGGACGGCCTCGTTAATCTCACGGGGTTGTGTCAGGTCGGTGATGTATTCAATGGTCTCGGAAATGTCTGCTCCACCCATTGCGTCAAAGCCCTGAGCGCCGAAAGACTGACCGAATCCAGAAGAGAATTCACCTCCAGAATTCATATTAAGCCCGACTTGATAGTTACCTGTGAACGCGTCGATGAACCTCAGTCTGTTGGCCTGTATCTGCATTACTGGATTTATTCCGAATGCCTGAAACCTCGTCTTGTAGTAGTCAAAGTTCTGTTCTGTACTTAGCAGATAGATGTAGTCGCTGGACTGAAGTCCGTTTGCAAGGTACGACATGATTAAGGGATTGTAGTCTGTCCCGATCTGATCCTCAATCAGCCATGTCTGTCCCCGTGGTATACCTCCACCGAGAACTTCGTCAAGTGTGGGCAGGCCGAATTTACAGGTCTGTGACGCTGTGCCACCGATATTTCCAAACATACAAATGATGGATGAACTCTCTACTAATTATCTTTTACTCCAAGCAAGATGGAAAATGACTAATTATCTTCTTCAAATCCCAAAGCATTGTTGATCAACCACTCAAAGGCCTTAGCAACGTTCTCACCCGTCTTAGCAGATGTCTCGAAGGTCTTGACGACAATATTCTGTAATGCAATTGTGAGGAGGTTCTCTGTGGCTACGAGGTTATCGTAAGTGACGATCCTTTGGTTGTCTAGATCCAGCTTGTTCCCGAGGAGAGCAATTGGTAATTTCCTTGTCTCGCTCAGCATGAGCTTCACATCCTCCAACCACCATAGCAAGGTCTCCATGGATATTTCCCGTGTGACATCGATAACAAGAATGGCTCCATTCATGCCCTGACAGTAAGCTTTTCTGATATTCCTGAATTGCCTTTCACCAGCTAGATCCCATATCACTATGTCGATTTCCCTGTTGTCCTTTGAGTAATGGAGATGGGATATGTCAACACCAAGTGTTTTCTGATATTTCTCCGAAAAGGTCTTCCCCATGTAACTACGTCGTAGAGACGTTTTCCCCACACCGTCATCCCCAAGAAGAATTATCTTCCCTGTGTAGAGATTTAGCTGATCATCAATCAATACGTCTATATGAATTATTGGCTATTATATTCTTTATTTCTAGTCTCGAATATTTTTCAATATCTATAGAAAATTAAATTCAAATCACTAATCAAGGAACAACTATTAATATCCTCCTTTTGAAGATGACTTGCCGAATGTCTGATAGCTCCTTGATCGAGAAGATTCTCAAAACTCAGATGAAAAAGCTGATTCTTGCTGGACCAACTGGTGCGGGTAAAACAACGATTTTCACTAGTATCTTCCCCTTCAAGAGTGAGCTTCTCAGCGAGGTCAAGCGCAACTTGAAACGCGAGGCTGGAGAGAATGCCTTCACACCCGTAGATGACGAATTGTTTAAGGATTCCACAACAACAGTGAGCTTCAATGTCACAACAATCATCGCTTGTATCAACAGGGCTAACCAGATGACGCTCCATGAATTGAAGAATCCGACATTTCTGCTGGATGATGAGTATGACTACATCCTCCCATTGCAGATAGTCGATATCGCAGGTCAGGACAGATTCTTCTTCATGGTGGACACGATGGTAAGGGGAACAGCAGGCGCGATCTATGTCGCAGACGGGACAAACGTTACTAGTATCAACAATGTCCCTAAATTTATCGACGCTGTTCGAGCAGAAGGTATCAGGCGTGATGCAAAAATCCCCGGTGTGGTCTTTGTCCATAAGGCAGATCTAAGAGAGCGGAATATTTACGTCGGTAAGGAGGTAGCAGAGAGCGCTCTACCCCCCGAGTACCCAATCTACGAGACAACAGTGAAGGACCCTGATACCATCACCATTCCTCTACGTATGCTGATTATGGACATGTTTGAGGATCACCTGAACTCTGAAAAACTCCAGAATTACCTCAAAAATCTTAAGATGCTACAGAGAAAATAGAATAATGACCAAGTTTTCATTTTCAAGTGTGTTCTCTGAACGTTGGGGATTGGGCTATTTCAATTTCTTATTAAAGTTGGAATAGGTAATCCTCTTACCTTGAGAGAGATTTTGACCTTTCTTCTGCCTTACATCAAGAAAAAATTGCACCTATTTGTTCCCATGGTGTTCCTGATTATCACTGGTGCTGTAGCACAGACCTATATCCCCCTACAGGTCCGGAATATTATCGATCAAGTTCTAAACAATCTCGATGCTCCCAATCCAGCTGGTTTTATTCTCTCTAGCTTTCTCATAATGGCAGGACTTAGCATTATTGACTGGCTGACCGAGATTGTCGCCCGTGTGCTCAACAACAGGTTCAATCAGGGAATTCAATTTGAGATCAGGCAGGACATCTACAGAAAACTCCAAGATCAGGAGCTAGAGTTTTACTCCAAAGAGTCGATCGGACAGATCATGGCCAGGACATTCGAGGAGGTGAATTCTCTCAGAGAACTTCTAGGATGGGGGTTGAGGATCATGATCCTTGTGTCTGTCCTGTATTTCTCTGCTGCCTTTGTCATGCTCCTGACATCACCGACATTAGGTGTAATATATTTTCTGCTGGTTCCAGTTGTGATCTACACCCTGTCGAAAATCTCCAAAAAGAACGCGATGATCTTCTACAACACCCGGTTCAAATTCGGTGAGGTCAACGAAGTGATGGCAGAGAGCTACAGTGGTATCAAGACTGTGAAATCCTTCGGGAGGGAACTTGATCAGATAGAGGCATTTAACAGTATCAACAACGAATATTTTCACACCGCGACAAAGGAGCTCAATGTCAGAAGTACACTGCAGCCAATGATGATCCTCTTCATCAATATTGGTGTGGTCATTGTGCTCTTCATCGCTGGTCTCGCCCTGAATCTTAAGACCATAAGTTCAGGTGATTTCATAGCTTTCATGCTCCTTACGATTAACATTACCAACCGTGGGAGATTTCTTGGTGATCTAAGTATCTCATTCCAGATGGGTAATGCAGCTGCCAGAAGGCTCAATGAGGTCTTAAAATCTGGAGTATACCTCAGCGAGAAAGATGATGGCTTGGAGAAATTTGAGGGTAAGATCAACTTGGAATTCCATAACGTGAGTTTCAGATATCCCGATGGTCATGTCAACTCACTTGAGAATATCTCATTTGTAATCCCAGAGGGTCAGAAGGTTGCACTTCTTGGAGCTACAGGTAGCGGGAAGACTACTCTGATCAACCTTATCCCTAGGTTTTACGATCCAACTGAGGGCTGTATTTGTATCTCTGGTGTTGATATCAGGGATTACAAACTCGTTGCACTAAGGCGGGAGGTTGGAATCGTCCACCAAGACAATTTCCTATTTACCATGACCATTCGGGAAAATATCGCGTTTGGAAATCCAGATGCAACCCTTGAACAGGTTGTGAACGCTGCCAAAACGGCACAGATCCATGAATTCATCGAGAGCCTACCAGACGGTTATGATACAGTTGTCGGTGAGCGAGGTGTGACACTGTCAGGCGGACAGAGACAGAGGATAGCGATAGCACGTGCCATTTTGACGGATCCAAAAATACTGGTCTTTGATGATAGTGTCTCTGCTATCGACCCTGAAACAGAGGCAAAGCTTCAGGACACGCTTGGGAACGCAGCAGTCAATCGTACGATAATTGTTATTTCACAACGTCCATCCTCACTCAAGTATGTTGACCGTATCCTTGTATTGGACAAGGGTCGTATAGTACAGGATGGAACACATCAAGAACTGAAGGATATCGACGGTATTTACAAAGATTTCACCAATGCTGTCGAGAGCCAGATCAAATTTATCTCGTGGGACAAGGTATCCACAGAGGAGGGGAATGCATGAGCCAGATTCACGCCGATGCCGATAAAGAAAGTGCCAAGGGGAGTTTCGGTTACAGCGACTGGCAGTTGTACAAATTCATGGCGTCATACGGAAGATATTACAAGAAGGAGCTATTCTACCTCTTCCTCCTTATGGTGGGTTTTACAATCGCAACCTCGCTTGCACCCCTGATCCTCCTAACAGCAATTGACCGATTTTCCACAAGTACGCGAATTTCATTCGGGGTGGACGTTGTTGACGGTATGTCCTCCTTCCTCGAAGGTTTTTTCCTCAGTTTAATCCCGGGTATTCCACAAATCTGGCTTGATGTGATAATAGCCTCAGTATATTTTCTCACATTGAATTTGGCAATCTACTGGACTTCGAGGAAGCAACGATACTTGCTCGGTGAGATCTCTCTCAAGGTCACTATGCAGATCAGGGAGGAGCTCTTCGCTCACCTTATGGAACTAGACATGAGTTACCATGACAAGAATGAGGTCGGTAGGATCATGAGCAGGTCGACTTCAGATGTACAGGCAATAGGGAACTTCATAGGTGGTCAGGTAGTGCAGAATCTGATTAACTTGGTAACGGTATTCGTGGCATTTCTCTTTATGTACTCGATAGACCCATTCCTCTCGTTCATCTCGATTGGTATGATTGTCCCTATTATTGTGCTCAGCACTATAGCCAAGGAGATAGTCCGTCCTCGGAGGAAGGAAGCAAGGAGGACCAATGCTGTTCTCATGGCCAATTTGGCGGAAAATATTGCAGGTATCAAGGTCACGAAAGGACTCACCCGTGAGAGGGTGAATATGAAGATATTCGAGAAGCTTAATGACAACCGGAGGCTTGCTCAGATAAGAGCGGTGGATGTCAACACCACGTTCTTCCCGACTATGATGTTCCTATCTTCCTTGTCGATAGCAGTTCTGGTATACTTTGGAGCGTTTCAGGTACTCGATGGTGCTATCACTATCGGGGCGCTCTTTGCGTTCATTAACTACAACAAGATACTCTTCCGCCCCATCGTCATTCTCGGTAATCTGTATGAGCAGGTACAAGATGCCCTGACTGGCGCTGAACGTGTTTTGGCGCTGAAGGAGACACGTACAAAAGTACCATTCAATCAGGACGCACCACTGCTTGCTCGAATAGATGGTCATGTTAAGTTCGAGGATATCACCTTCGAGTACATCCCTGGAATACCTGTATACAAGGATTTCAATCTTGATGTCCCAATGGGGCAAGTTGTTGCCCTTGTCGGACAGACTGGTGCAGGGAAGACCACGATAATCAACATACTTTCCCGTATGTATGAGTTCCAACATGGCTTCCTTTACATCGATGGTCACGACATCACCAAATACAATCTCCACTCATATAGGGAACAGGTAGCTGCAGTTCCGCAGGACTTCTTCCTTTTCTCGAAGAGTATTCGTCACAATCTCAAACTTGGAAATCCAAACGCTACAGAGGAGCAGATGTGGGATGCTTTGGACAGGGTTGGCCTAAAGGAATTTGTTGAGAGACTTCCCAAGCAGCTAGACACTCCGGTTCAGGAGAGGGGTGGACGCCTGTCCATAGGTCAAAGACAGTTGATAATCTTCGCTGCTGTCTTTATAGCAGATCCACGAATCCTTATCCTTGACGAAGCGACGAGCTCGATAGACGTCTTCACGGAGATTAAGATACAGAGGACATTAAACTCTTTACTCAAGGGCAGGACGACTTTCATTATCGCTCATAGATTGTCCACTATTCGGAACGCGGATCAGATTTGTGTTATTGAGGAAGGTCATATTGTTGAGAAGGGTACACACAGCGAGCTGGTTGAGGAGAGGGGTCGGTACTATGAGCTTATCAAGAATCAGATTGAGCTTGCAGAATCTATACAGTAGATAGTCTAATAACCGCTCTGTACATTCTTGGATCAGATGTCCTCACGCATAAAATCTGTGGATGCACCTCCGTTGGTAGATCTGATGAAATTATCTAATGAGACCGCAGGATGTATATCTCTAGCTCAGGGAGTGCCCTCATATTCACCTCCTAGGAAACTTCTTGAAAGATTCTCAGATATGATAATTGCCGATTCCTCCCATGGTTACACCCCAGACCCAGGTCTCCCAGAACTCAGACAATCAATCTCAGGACTCCTAAGGAAGGACTTCAAACTGGAAGCTCCCGCAGATGAAATCGTGGTAACTCCTGGAGCCAATCAGGCGTTCATTAACGTTATTCTCACTCTCTGCAGTCCTGGTGATAAGGTGGTGCTTCTTTCCCCATACTACTTCAACCACAAAATGGCCCTAGATATGTTCGGATTCATCCCGGTAATTGTGAATCTCGAAAATGACTTCTCCTTAAATTACAATGAGCTCAGGTCTCAGCTAACTGATGTTACTGCGATTGTCCTCGTAAATCCTGGCAACCCTTCTGGTTACTCTTTCTCAAGTACACAGTTGAAGGAGATTGCAGAAGTTATTTCAGAGGTGGCACCAAATACATGGGTCATCAGCGACGAGACGTATAATTACTTCAATTTCTACTCAGACCATTTCCCCATGAGAAGGTTCTATGAGAAGACCATAACCGTCAGCAGTTTCTCCAAATCATTCGGGATCCCAGGGTGGAGACTAGGGTACTATCACATACCCCACGATCTGGTAACCGAGTCCATCAAGGTTCAGGATACGACAGTTATCTGTGCACCGAACATCACACAAAGACTCGGCGCCTTCTTAATCGAACATAGGGATGAGTTTCTCAAGGAATTTATCGAGTGTACTAAGCAGAATCACAAGATTGCGAGTGAGGAACTCTCGAGTATAGATATTTTAGATCTCCCTCCCCACAATGCGGCATATTACATCTTCCCAAAAGTAAGTACCTACCCATCAATGCACCGTGGATTTAGTCTGGCAAAAAAACTCGTCCGGGATCATAAGGTTGCGATTGTCCCAGGTGAGGTCTTTGGAAATAAGTGGGGAGACAATTTCCGTGTTTCATTTGCCAATGTAGACGGTGAGACTCTGACCGAAGGTCTACATAGATTGAGACGGGCATTGTTAGAGAGGTAATTTAGCCTAACCACTAGGAAGATATACAATGGTTCAGAACCCTAACTATGGACGATAATATAGTGCTTGTAGTGCACGGAGGTGCTGGTAGCATAAAACCTGAATATCACAACGATGCTCGTGAGGGTGTTCTAGGAGCAATAGAAGCAGGTTGGTCGATCCTCGAGAGCGGAGGAAGTGCTCTCGATGCAGTCCAAGTTGCGGTCAAGTACATGGAAGACTACTACTACTTCAATGCTGGTCGGGGTAGCGTAATGACAGAGGACGGGACAGTAGAGATGGATGCAATGATTGTTGATGGTACCACAAAACGGATAGGTGGTGTACTTGGCGTTTCAAGGATAAAGAACCCGATTGATCTCTCCCGACTTGTAATGGATAAGAGCTTCCATGTCGTGTTTGCTGGAGAGGGAGCAGAAAGGTTTGGTGAGGAGAATGGCATGGAGCTCATTGATCCTGAAGAGTTGGTTACAGACCGTGTTCGCGAGAGACTTGAAAGATACCTTGAGGAGAAGAAGAATTATGGGGACTACATCAAGCCCAATCAGGATCCAGAGAGAAGAGATAAGTACGGAACCGTAGGAGCAGTAGCGATTGATTCAGATGGTAGACTTGCCAGTGCCACCTCAACGGGTGGAGTTCTTGGCAAGAAGGTTGGAAGAGTAGGTGACACTCCTCTGTTCGGCTGTGGAACTTATGCAGATGATGAGATAGCCGTTTCTGCCACAGGAGTTGGAGAGTTTATCATCCGTGGTAACTTGGCGTTGGATATCAAGATGGAACTCAGGGATAGCTCAACCTCCGAAGAGGCTTCACTGAAGTCGTTGCAGAAGATGAAGGATCAATTCGATGGTAGTGCGGGTGTAATTGTCGTCACAAGGGACAAAGGGTGGAATGCCAGCAAGAATACCAAAGACCTAATCTACGCAGTCAGAACCAAGGACATGACCCGTGATTTCACACAGGACTTTGAGTGACCTAAAAGCTAATAGAACATGTACCTCTCATTGACTCATGGCTCTCAATTTCCCCATCATTGATGCTCACCTCCACTGGCATTCACCGAAGGAGATGGACGAAGGTATAATCAAGATGATTATCAGGGAGTTTCCCATAATCAGTTCCTTGCTCGATGACGACGAGGATACCAAGCCCCTTCTCGAGCTGTTGGATCAAGAGGGTGTGGAGAAATGTTTCATCATCAACTACATGTCTCCAAGAGTCATGGGTTACTCCTTCAAAACAAACGACTGGGTGTCTTCCTTTACCGAGGAATCGGAGGGGAGGCTTATTCCCATCGGCGGAGTTGACCCGACAGCCATTGACAATGCCGGAGAAGCCATTAGACCATATCTTGAGTCGGGTAGGCTTAAGGGGATCAAAATTCACGGACCTCATCAGCTTGTGTCTTACTCTGCCTATACGAAAGGGCTCTCATCACAACAGAATCTGTATGAGGTGTGTGAGGAGCTCAAAGTTCCGGTCATCTTTCACACCGGCTCCAGCGTCTTTCCCCGAGCCCGATCGAAGTATGGTGACCCATTGGAATTGGAAGACGTGCTGATCGATTTTCCTAAAATGAAAGTGGTCATGGCTCATGGTGGACGTCCCTTCTGGATGCGTGAGGCTGAATATCTCCTTGGAAAGTACCGTAATCTGCTCTTTGACCTCTCTGGAATCCCCCCGAAACTAATCCCTGAATGGTTCCCAAGATTCAAGCGATATGCTGATCGGACAATGTTCGCAAGTGATTTCCCGTCTCCGGGTGTTCCAGGGATACGGAAGAATGCGGAAAGCCTTTACTCAATTCTAAAGGACACGTACAAACTTTCTGAAAGTATAATAAGGAAGATATTCTATGAGAATGCAAACTCTCTAATCTGAGGGAAATATTGAAAACAACATCCCTACTCATGAGGATATGAAGAAGGTCGCGGTGATAGCTGCAGGTCAGACCCCTTTTGGTACTCACAATGGAGAGACCATGAAAACACTTTTCGTCAAGGCATTCGAGAATGCACTTTCGGAGATAGAGAACGAGATAGACTTTACTCGGACAAGTGATGTGTTCATAGGTAACCTAGGTTCCGGTGGTTCTCAACTTGGCAATCCAGCCGCATTGATGGTAGAGCATATAGGGCTCAATGGGGTGTCTGCTCGAAGGGTAGAAAATGCTTGTGCATCCAGTGGCTTCGCATTCAGGGATGCTGTGCAGGCAATCCGAAATGGTGCTGACCTCGCGATCGCAGGAGGTGTTGAGATCATGAACGATCTACCCTCGACACACCAGAGGTACTGGTTAGGCGTCTCGGGTGATACCGAGTGGGAGAGGACTGCGGGTGCTACCTTCGCAGGAATCTATGCACTTCTTGCCAAACGGCATATGGTCGAGTACGGTACCCCCAGAGAAGCACTGGCACAGATTGCTGTGAAGAACCATAAAAATGCAGTAGACAATCCAATGGCTCAGTTCAGGAAGGAGATATCTATAGACAGGGTACTCTCTGCCCCAATGGTTGCAGCGCCACTTGGTCTCTTTGACTGTTGTCCTACCTCAGATGGAGCATCTGTGGCGATACTCGCTTCAGAGGAGTACGCAAAGGAACTAACTGATGACCCAATCTGGGTCACTGGATCTGGGGCCGCATCGGACTTCTTGGCCATACATGACCGACCGTCTCTGACGACCTTCGAGGCAACAAAGCGGGCCTCACGGCAGGCGCTGGAAGAGAGCGGTTTACAGATTTCTGATATCGATTTTGTGGAGGTACACGACTGCTTCACCATCGCTGAGCTCCTAGCTGTAGAGGATTTAGGATTATTCGAGAAGGGTAAAGCAGCTCAGGCCATTCTCGATGGTGAGACATCCCTTCACGGTCGGATACCAGTCAATGCTTCTGGTGGTCTTAAGGCTAAGGGTCATCCCTTGGGAGCAACAGGGACTGGACAGATTGCAGAACTGTACAAACAATTGAAAGGCAGAGCTGGAAAGAGGCAGATAGAGGAGCACAATATTGGAATGGCGCACAACGTCGGAGGATCGGGAGCTACCTGTGCTGTGCATATTCTCAGGAGGGATTTCTAGTGAGGGTTTTTGTCCAATATCCAAGATTCAGGATAGATCTTACGGGAAATACTTGGGAGAGCTCTAAGGCATACGGATACAAATCTGTAAGAAAGATGGGCTACGACGAAGATCCTACCACACTTGCTGTCAATGCATTTCTTGAATTCGTTGAGAGAGAAACTGTCGACAAGCTCGTCCTCAGTGTAGGAGAATGTGAGTTCAACTTCGGAGTCTTCCTCGAAGCCACAGGTCGGACTAACGACAACACATCGATGTTCCACGGAGGTGAGCTGGCGGGTATCTCTGGGTTAATTACTGCCAAGGAAAGGGAAGCTCATTTCTTGGTAGTTGATGCTCCACAATCAGTGGATATCCAGTCCCAGATCCCACTTTCTGCCGCTGCCGTCATCTGTTCAACATCTGACCTTAAGGTAGATTCCGAGATCAATGAAGTTGACTACTCCCAGAAGCCAAGGTACAGCCGAGGTGAGCTACTTGTAGATGACGCTAACCTCGTCTCTATCTATAAGAAGAACAAGGTATCCAGCGATGTGTTGCTTATCTCAAATCTGAGATTAGCCCGTGGATTCAAGCAAGCGACCTTTGATGTGCAGAAATCCCACGGATACTCAGGTGCAGTAACTCCTGTTCTCGAGGGGCTGTATTCTCTAAAAGTGAAGGAAGCGGTCATCATCTCTGCGACTGATGGAGTTAAGTACATAACGGTTAAACTTAGGGGAACTCCCGAGATTATCGAGAGCAGTTCTTCTGACATGGAACTCGGAAAATACATGCAGAGATACATGATGGATGAAGATCCAGGGCATACTCCCCAGGGCGCTTATATCTCCACACCAAGCTACCTCGCATCCAAGGAATCCCGTTACAGACTCCGGGCGGATCAGTGTACAGACTGTTCACGCACAATATTTCCCCCAAGACTACGATGCAAGTACTGCAATGGGAAGACTGAGAAAGGCAAATTCCTCAATAGGTACGGTACTGTCTACACAATCACCAACATTCTGAAAGGAGCAGCGCCGACCGAGTTTGACAGGCAACAGAGTCTGGAGGGAGAGTACCTCGTAGGGATTGTGGAGTTGGAAGACAATGTGCGGATCATCAGTCAAATCACGGACAGTTCCTTGGACGATCTTGACGTAGGGGACAGTGTCAAGATGGT